>CAIKAH010000045.1 GCA_903825355.1 uncultured bacterium
CCTTATCAGAAGGGCTCTGCATCTTTTTTAGCTGTGCATCAAACCATTCGCGCTGCCGCTGAAATTTTTCCGCAAGCTCTTGATACTCTTTTTCTGATTCTCCCTGGCGCACAATATCCTCTAGGAATTGTAGATGCTCTAGGTATTCATCTTGCAATCCCATCTTCCACGCTAAGCGCTCAGTGCGGTGAGATGCAGCTAAAAAAGATCTCATAATTTTACGACGCTTTGCTACTTTAATTTTTAACGCTTCTTTGTCGGCGCGCTCTATCATTTTTTCTATCGCAATTACTGTTTTTCTACGTAGACGTTCAGCTTGGATGTATGTATCCCGAGCAAGTGCCAACGATTCCTTTAAGCTATTTTCTTGGGTTATCACTTCCTGGTAACGTTTTTCATGCTGTTGTTTTTTTAATTGCTTTATTTTGCGCTTACCAAGTTGTGCAATCTCTCCATCTGTTACCTCCTCCAGCGCGGCAGCTTCATCTGCTGCTTTACGCATGGCCTGCTGTACATCTTTATCGCCGGCCGTAAATAATTTTCGGCCAGCCTTCTCTGCGCTATCTGTTGCGCATATCTGACCAAGAACACCAAGCAACACGACGTTCAGTAATAATTTTATATTTGTTTTCATAAGCCCCGCCCCTCATCGTATACTTTGATTTTATTATAGAAATTTTGAGTAACTCAAGATAATTGTGGAACAATCGCAAAATAGACGGCTCCTCAATCGGAAGGCTTCTAATGAAAGCATTCTTAACTAAGAAATATGTTTATAAAATTTTTATTACCGCTACTTTAGCGCTTTTTGCCTTTGGGATTTACATACCTGCTAAAATTTTTATCACTAATTATCGAGCAGCTAAAAATACTGCAAGCAGACCCTGTATGACTATTTTTATTCACGGTAGCTTTGGGCCACTCCTTGGTTTTTTAAGCTTTACAGATGTGTTAAGCGATAAAATTTCGGGAACATTATACCGAGCAACTACGAAAAAAATGCGCATGGATGACTTTTTTTTTAAAGGACAACCTATTCTCGATCGAGGGCTAAAGCCGATTACTCCTACTCTTAACCCTATTGATATTGGCAATAAATATTATGCGGTTTACCCAATTACCAAAAGCTATGATATTATCAACCAAGCATGCAACCCAGAAAGCACTACTGAACTGTTTTATACGTTTGGCTGGTCAGGACTCATTAGCCAGCACAGCAGGCGCTATGAGGCAATACGGCTTTACAATGCCCTTACTGAAGAGCTAACACGCTTGAAAGAAAAGGGAATCTTTCCCCGTATCCGCCTTATTGCTCACTCGCACGGCGGAAATCTTTGCCTTAACCTAGCAGCCGTACAATATGTGCTTAAAAATCACGCTTTTGACCAACGACATCTTGTTAGCTCAGACCCTGACGAACAAGAATCAATTGAGAAAATGGCCGCACTGTTTTCCAAGCTTTCTACTAAAGAAAACGCAGCAATCGGAGTTGACCAAAAAATTTACGATTATGTTCCTGAAAACCCTGCACTTGAGATTGATGAACTCATCATGCTGGGGACCCCTATTCAGGCAGAGACAGAAACCTTTTGTTATGCTCCTATCTTCAAAACCGTTTATAATCTGTACTCCGATGAGGATTTAGTGCAAAAAGGTGACTGGGTTAGCTCCAAGCAAACTATTAGCAAAGCCCGTGTAGAAAAACAACCACCTATCTCTTTGCGCAAAAAGGGAGAGCCTGCAAAACTGATTCAGGCAATGATTATTACACATGAAGCACCTGCAAAAAAAACAGGTAAACCAGAAAGCAGCCCTTCGCGAGAAGAAAAAAGCTTAATGCAACAACTACTAGCGGGTAAAAATATCTTTGCTCGTAAAAGTGGTAATCCCACCCATAAAGAATTATGGTTTTTCACATGGGAAAGCGAAGCCTCTCGGTTTAATTTACCCATTGCACCATTACCAATTGTTACCTGTGTGCCATTAATTACAAAAGTGCTTCAGCAATCTACTTATACCGATGCAACTATCACACTCAAAAGGACCGATAATTCTTTTGCTATTTCTGCTACTTCAAATAAAAGCTTACATACCGCTACTACCACACTACCGCTGACTATAATCACTGACTTACAAAAAAAAGCACTCCTTTGGAAAACAGCTGAAAATAGCCAGCTACATGAATTTGAAGCAGTTTACAAACATCTTGGTACATAACACCTTGCAAAAATCATAGCTTTTTTTTCCTGAACGGTTATCATAAAATCCTCATTTGACGCAGATACGCGTCACCAGTAGGCCGTTCAGGAGGGAGATCATGAAGGCAGTATGTAATCGAATCATAACACTAATTTTAGTTACATTGGTTGTACCATGTTCGTTGTTTGCAAGTAGCACACAGCCAACCATTAAACGCATTGTTGTTGAAGGAAATAAATACGTCACTAGTGACGCTATTTTAAAACGATTGCCTTTTAAACCTGGGGAACCGTTTGACACTAAACAATCAGCAATCGCTATTAAAAATGTTTACGAGCTTGGGCAATTTCGTCAAATTCGCATAGAAAAAGAAGCGGAAGAAAGCAACGAGATCACGCTCTTTGTAGTAGTTGAAGAAAAAAAATTAGCTGAAAAAATAGTGCTTACAGGCAACAAGGCACTGAAAAGCAAAGAAATTAGAGAAAAACTAGGACTAGATAAAATAACCAGCATTGATGAAGAAACGCTCCGTCGCATAGCGGTAGGAATTGAAAAATTATACCAAGAAGAAGATAAGCATTCCGTTTCTGTAGCATTTAAGTTAGAAGAATCTCTAGAAAATACAGACAAGGCGGTAGCCACTCTCACTATCGATGAAGGCCCTAAATCACTGATAAAAAGGGTTTATTTTGTTGGAAATAAAAAATTGTCTGACCGCAAGCTACGCACCAGTATTTTTACGCGTGAAAACTGGCTGCTCAGCTTTATGGATAGCGCTGGCAGTTATAATAAAGAGATGCTTGATATGGATAAACACCGTATTGAGTACCTGTATCGCGATTCTGGTTATATTCAAGCAAAAGTATTCAAGGTTGATATTGCTTTTGAAAACAAACAGCGCGATATTGCAGTAACTTTTCATATCAAAGAAGGTCGCCAATTTAACGTACGTAACCTTACTATTGAAGGCGATGAAGTACACACCTCTGAAGAACTCATAAAGCTTTGCACGCTTGAAAGTGATCAACCATTTTCACAGGCCAAGCTTGTACACACCATGAATAAAATCAAAGATTTGTATGGAACCTCGGGTTACATTTATACTGATGTGTATCCACAAATTATGCCTGACGAATCTACCGGAACGGTTGATATTACCTTGCACATCGACCGTGGCACCAAACTATACGCCAATCGAATCATTATTACGGGTAATAACGTTACCAAAGACAAGGTAGTGCGACGCCAGCTAGATATCGTTGAAGGCGATTTGATTACCACTAAAAAAATGAGTAATTCTCAGTCAGCTGTTGAGTACCTAAGCTTCTTTGAGCGTGATGGCGTACAATGGCGCATTCACCGTACCTCAGATCATCAAGCAGACCTTGAGCTTAACCTGAAAGAAGCAAAGACGGGTAGCCTCAACGTGACAATGAATTACGGTACTGATCAGTATAATTCCGACGCTTCCTTGCGTGGCGGGATTGTCCTTGAAAAAGCCAATCTGTTTGGCCAAGGCTGGGACGTTGGCGCTATGATCCAATCAGACCGTCACCACGTCAGAAAAATGGAAGCCCATTTTTTTGATCCACATTTATTCGATAGCGATGTCTCCGGCGGCATCTTTGTGTACCGTCGCTTAGATAACTATGAACAGTGGCAAAATGTAACCCCAAGCCCTGAGCAAAAGGTGCTAGGAGGAAACATTCGCCTTGGGTTCTTGCTCCCTCAAATCGCTAAACGGCTTCAGCTTGTTACGGAATTAGGAATTGAAAACATTACCAACAACAAACCGCAAGCCATGGGGATGAATGCTCATTTGTTTGAACCTATAGTTCGCCGCACCTTTCAAACTGGTACGCTTAAATGGATTGGGGCAGACCTGGTAAAAGATATTCGCAATCATCAAGTCTATCCGACCGAAGGCTACAAAGTAACGCTAAGCTCCCGATTAGCGCCTCCCGGGATTAACGGACAGTTCAGCTATTTTAAATATGAACTAGAAGGCAGTCATTATACGGCTCTAATTGGCGATGACAGCCTGGTCCTCGGGCTACACGCAAAAGGCGGACATATCAGCGCTATCGACAAGTCACTTCCTGTGCCGTATAAAGAGCTCTTTCATATGGGCGGCCAAAATACTGTTCGTGGGTTTGTGTGGGGAAGTATTGGGCCAGCATGGATCAATAATGACCCACTAGGCGCGAAAAATGCTATCCAGTTGAACACCGAACTCATTTTCCCATTAATTCCAGATTACTCAATGAAGGCACACGTATTCTATGATGCTGGAGCTGGTTGGAATACGCCAAAAGATGGTCTAATTGCTGCCAATATGGTGAAACGCGATAAGTTTAACTTACGTCATTCTATCGGCTTTGGCCTTAACTTGCTGAAGCCTATGCCGGCTAAAATTGACTGGGGCTTCAAGCTCGATCGCAACAAAGCTGCTCATGAATCGCCAAGTGAGTTCCACTTAAGCATGAACTATGCCTGGTAAGTGGCACGTCAAAACATCCTTGCAATGCGGCCAAATTAACGTTAAACTTTGGCCGCATTTGTTTGTTTAGCAACCACCACGAGGAACACTATGAATTTGCTTGCCATGGCTTTACTGATAACTGCACTTGGAGGCAGCTTTAATACTGCACTAGAAGCTAAAGTGTCAACTGCATTACCTGGATATCAAAGCGATTTTGATATTAACGCTTACTTGCGGACCTTTAAAGCGAATCGCCACAATATTATTACGATTGACCATGACTCGAATGAAGCAATACTGTTGGTAGATAAAGACTTTGCTTTGATTGGAAGTATGAATGGAGAGGACTTTATTGCTCACGATGTGCGCATAAGCCCTGAAGGACAAAAACGCCTAAGCACCTCTTTTCAATTGTTTGACATTCAAAACAGACCCTTCCAGGAACTCAGCAAGACTGATGTTTTGGCTATTGTATGCATTATGTTCCGACTCAGCACAAAAATGCTTCTTGCCTGCGGCAAAACCATTTTTGATCAATGCAAAAGAGGGGCATGCGCTATAGCCAAGCGCCTAGACGATGACTTAAGAAGAGGATGGGAAAAGCAACGTGAAAAACACCCTTGGATGTGGGATCTAAGTAATGCTTAAACATATACTTTTTAGCCTGGTATTTATTTGCGGATATAGTGCGGCAAAGACCAGCCTACCGGATGAATCTAAAATTACTATTACCAGCAACAAAGCCTCTTGCCAGCAGAATATGCAAAACAAGAAGCAGTTTATCTTTACCTATCTTGATAACGTAAAAGTCAGCTTTTCAGACGGCAGCAATGCCTCGGCAGATAAATTGGTGGTAGATATCGATACCGCAAAAAGCGCTGATGCGTCAGCCCCTTCTAAGGGAAACAAGGCTGAGCAAGTTAAAAAAATTACCCTCTCTGACCATGTACTTTTTACCCAACCAGGGCGTAAAGCACGCGCAGACAAGGCTGTTTTTTACCCGGATAAAAAGCAGTGTTTACTAGTAGGCAATGTCCTCATTAATCAAAAACAAACAGATAACAAAACAGTACCTATGAGCGTACGCTGTTCAAAAGCAGCGCTTGATTTGGTCTCTGGAAACGTTAAGCTGCTCGGGACAGAACAAGCTCCTGTTTCCACTACGCTGGTTCTCAATAAAAAAGCGAGCCTTTTGCAGCAACCGGTGGTACACGCACATGCCAATAATCCAGCTACTAGCACCCAGCGAAGCGCGTAAAATTGCTGCCGGGGAAGTTATAGAGCGCCCCGCACACATGGTCAAAGAGCTGGTAGAAAACGCTATCGATGCCGGCGCTACCAGTATTTCGCTGTACGCAGACCATGCTGGCAAAAAGCAGCTTCGTATTATTGATAACGGTTGCGGGATGGATAAGGACGATGCTCGTACCTGCTTTCTACCACACGCCACCAGCAAAATTACTCATCTTCATGATCTTGAAACTATCAACACTTTCGGGTTTCGTGGCGAAGCGCTAGCAAGTATTGCAGCAATTAGTAAAGTGACCTTAATCTCCAAACGCATGGGCGATCAGCTAGGCATAAAAATTACTTACACTGAAGATTCAGTTGTTTCAGAAGAGCAAATAGCATGCCCTCCAGGCACTGAATTCATTATCGACGAACTGTTTTACAACACCCCAGCTCGAAAAAAATTTTTAAAAAGTGATGAAACAGAATGGCATGCCATTCAACAGACCATGCATGCTTTCTGCTTTAGTCACCCAGGTGTTCATTTCAAGCTCTATCACAATGAAAAACTAATCCTTAATGCTCCCAGTGTTGCAACAGCGCGCGACCGCGCTGCTCAAATCTGGGGTCCTGACGTATCATCATTTTTTGTACCATTAACAAAAGAAAAGCAGGATAACGGCATCTATATTTCCGGTTTCATCACCAACCACCAGTTCTGGAGATATGGCAAAACGCATATTAATTTTTTCGTTAATAACCGCTGGGTTAAAAATACTGAACTGGGGAAGAGTTTACTCAAAGGCTATCTGGGGGTACTACCGCCAGATCGCTTTCCTGGAGCCCTACTATTTTTCAACATCAATCAAGCTGAAATTGATGTAAACATTCACCCCAAAAAAGAAGAAGTGCGTTTTAGCAAGCCTGGCATTCTTACTACCGTACTTACGAATGCAGTCAAAGAGACGTTGAGCGGAACAGTAAATAAGCGTTTTCAAAATGCCACAGCGCAAGTCCTTGAGCCAGCGTTTATGCCTACGATAAAGCCACAAACCCTTCCAGCATACACCCCATGGCCAATGACCGAGCATAAGATTACTATGCCGGATATATTTGATTTAGAGCCATCCGCTCTTCCACCCCTAACGGGGCGTCCTTCGACAAACTCAGGCGGAGCGGACAGTACAGTTCAAGAATCAGAACAATCTCATTTAAGCGATAATCAAAGTTTACAAAATTACATTACGGACAAATTTGAAAACCCGCTCCTCCTGAGTTTGTCGAAGGACGCCTCGCAGAGGTGGAAGAGCGGAACTATTCAAACCTATCGTGTTCTAGGACAGCTTATGAACACGTACATTCTCTGCGCCCACCACAACGAACTAGTAATCGTCGATCAGCACGCAGCTCATGAGCGTATTCTGTACGAACGCCGCGCATCATATTTTGATGAAGCACACGGCTCACTGCTGCTCTTTCCAGAAAGAATCAGGCTCTCCCCGCAGCTCGTGCAGCACCTGCTCACAGTACAAGAATTTTTTGGCACGCAAGGCATTCATTTTGATGCGCTTGGGGATAATGAAATTGCTGTCCGCAGCGCACCACCACAGCTCAGAGGGCCTTCCCTTACGACTGTTTTAACTGATGCTGCATATTTTATCGAAGAGCACGGCTCGCTCGATCGTGCTGCTTTTAACAGCAAATTTAATGAGCACGTGCACAGCCACATGGCCTGCAAAGCTGCTGTTAAAGCTGGCGACCAGCTCACCCAGCAAGCAATGGAACAACTCATTACCGACCTTATGACCGTCGACAACCGCTTCATCTGTGTCCATGGCCGCCCAACGCTCTGGTCAATTGGCAAACAGGAGCTTGAAAAAAAATTTAGACGCAACTAGCACCTAGTACAGGCCTAAAAATACTCTCCCCAAAAATCACCATTTACAAGATCCAAAGCTTGGATAGAATAATTAATAGGAAGTTTTAAGTAGTGGTTTCCTATGACGAAAGGAACTCTTATGAAAAAACAGGTGTTATTTGCAGGCCTAGTTCTTAGCAGCGCTACCTTGCCTTCTTTACAAGCAAGATGGGGGCAACCTCTATTGTTTGAGGATGTATTTCAAGCATCAGAGCGCATTATGCGTGAAGCTCAACAAAATTCAGAACGAATCATGAGGGAGGCTCAACAGCACTTTGCCCAAGTAGAACGAGTCACAAAAGAATGCCAAGAGAATCTTTCAGCCCAGCCTGACTACACCCTCCAATCGCAACGAGATGAAACAAAGGGAGTCTATCGCTTATCAATAACACTCAACGGCAAATTTGGACAAGAGCCTCCAAAAGTGTCTGTTTCTGACACCAAAGACGCTAGTGGAGCGTTAACAAAAGAACTTGAGGTAGAGGCAACAAGCACCCCTAATAAAAAAACTGACCAAAATCGTGTTAACGACGGAGAACGTACTTGTTTTACGCAATCACTAACAACGGTTATTCGGAATGGAAAAACAGAGCAAATTTTTGAGGGATCACAGGCTTCAGTTAAGAACGGTATCTTGTCTATTAAATACAGCCTACCACGTGACATCAATGAAAAAAACTACACCATGGAATTTGCTGACGGACAACTAAAGTTGGAGTTTCCAATCACTAAATTAGCAAAAACGGCACTGGTCTATACTCCTAATGCTAAAAAAACCGAAGAGGAAGACCAAGAAAAGTAGCCTTTCAGTTTATTCTTTGCTAACTCAAAGGGCCTATTTTACTGTAGGCCCTTTTTTATGAGGTTCTCGCTATCCATTGTTTCTGCTTCCCCGCCCCTTCTATGATTAAAATAATAGACCTCTCAAGTATAGGCAGTGTTGATAAAGCCGCTCCTCCTGAGCCTGTCGAAGGATGCCTCCAAAGGAGGTAGGAGAGCGGGCTAAACAAACTTAAGCCCCGCTTTTCCACCCCCTAAAGGGGGCGTGGTTCGACAAGCTCACCAAGAGCGGGGAGAAAGACTGTTCCTCGTAGGCAGATACATGAGAAAAGTCTAATGAAATAAGAAAATTAGGAGTGTGCTTAGCGGGGGAACAAAATGAGCAATCGCTTAACAATAATTATTTATATTACCATTCTTAGCAACGCCTGTAGCGTGGAAACCATTATTCCATGGTCACTGAGTGATTTCACAAAAAAAATATCGTGGGGCGACCTAGCAGAAAAAGCTGCCAAAAGCATGTGGGTCAATTCTATCAAAAAACAACTGGGCAACTACCCTCACAAACATGAGTCCGCACACGTACGCATCAGCAGTGAGCTGCCCACTAGAGAAATAGATGCTGTTGAGGAACGGCAGAAACATAAAGTCCGCCCAGCCCTAGAAGCACTACTTGGCAAGCCGCTCCCAACAGATAAAAGTCTTACTCTTGGGGTATGCTGCAGTGGCGGTGGCTATCGGGCCATGATTGCTACACTTGGTTTTTTGATGGGCTTGGAAAAGATTGGCGTGCTTGATGCTACTACCTATATGGCAGGCTTATCAGGGTCAACATGGCTCTTAGGGCCCTGGCTTTATCGTAACTGCCAAATAGATAATGCAAAACCCGTATCTCTCGCCAATTATGCAAAATTACTTTCTGCAAAAACTGCTAAACCTTTGCTCAAAAATTCTATGAAAAAACGCCCCGTAATAGATTCGCTCAATGCTAAAATAGCATTTGAACAACCCCTAAGCAGCGTTGATTTATGGGGAGCTCTTATTATAAATGCACTTGCTGGCGACTTAGGGAGTAGCGGACAAAAATTACGTATTACAGATCTAGCTGCAACAATAGAAACAGGCTCCCTCTTGTTTCCTATTTTTACGTCTACTATCGTTCATGCCGGCAAGGCAGAAGAATGGATGGAATTTACACCTTTTGAAGTAGGATCATCTTTCTTGGGGGGTTATATTCCCACGTGGAGTTTCGGCAGAAAATTTAACGCAGGCACATCAGTAGATTTTGCCCCAGAGCAAACCATGGGATACGGACTTGGTATTTTTGGATCAGCATATACAGCATCATATTATGAAGCAAAAGGAGACCTGCAAGCATTCTTAGGCAACGTAGCAATGGACATGGCCAAGGAGCTTATGCCAGCATCTACTAAAGAATGGATAGCTAAACACAAAGCAGACGAACAACGTTTTTCTCCAGCACGTATCTATAATTTTACCCATAATATGCCCGGGCTACAAAAAAGTGATGAGCCGTTACTCACGTGTGTTGACGCAGGAATGGCGTTTAATTTACCCTTCCCCCCGCTTCTCCGGCCTGAGCGCAATGTTGATATTATTCTGGTAATGGATGCATCCGCTAGCGTCAAAAATGCTCCTGCGCTAGCTAAAGCAGTAGAGTACGCGCAAGCTCATCACCTAAAATTCCCTGCCATCGATCTTTATAATATTGATACAAAAATTGTCAGCGTGTTCAAAGACGAAACTGATCCTACTGTTCCTGTCGTGATTTATTTCCCACGCATTGCCAATCCAGATTATGCAAATGGCTTTGATCCTGACCCTGAGAAAACTGCATTTTGTGGCACCACTAATTTTGCTTACAATGCTGCAGAATTTGAGCTCTTGCGGGGACTTATGGATACCGCAGTAGTCAGCAGTAAAGAAGTTCTTTTTGCAGAAATCAGGGAACGGCTCAACGCTAAATATAATAAAGAGCCGGCGCTCTTGCTAGAACAAAAAGATCTCCAGCGTGCTAATAAAGCAACAAAAAAGCGTACCCCTGTTCATAAAATTAGAACCCATAAAAAGCCCAAAGCAACCGCTGTGATGGCCAGTTAAGCCCTACTGATCAAAACGTCAATGGTGCCTCATCATCATCGTCTGGCAACGCACACAGCGCTTTTGCTATGGCGGCTTTACATAAACCATTGAGGGTATCAGTCTTTAATGGCAATACGGGGACCGTAAAGCCGCTAACAACCTCTACCTCCTCCGGCTTTTGGTTGAATGTTAAGAGTCGAACACAACTGTCAAAACAATGTCCCACCAAAAAGTTATCATGAAGCATTAAAAACTCCTTCATGCTCTGACCAGGCCTTGGAGTAACAGCCTGTGGTTTTAATACACCAGAGGGATCATACATGTAACAGAAACACTGCTTTCGCTGATAAGCAGCGCGTACCAATTTTTCTGCTTGTTGAGAGATATAGTCCCGTTGCTCTGCAGCAACTACCGCGCCAACAGGGTCACCACCAGCTATGCTATGAGCCACAAGACGATGTGCTTCTTTTTTACCACTACCATCACAATCAATCGCAGAAATGAACGCTTGCTCACAGTTGGCAAACCAACGCTGCACTAGGCAGGATTCTAACAATGCATCATCGGTCTGCACACTAATGCTTCTGCGTGCCTCAACTACATACTCTTCGGCAGCAATATCTTGCACGCCAACAACAGGCGGCTGAAATAATGCACTCAACGCCCCTCTCTCAGACGAGGAGCATGCTTCGCTGGCGCTCTCGCCTTCTGATCCTCCTGCGGGAGCTGCAGATGTTGCCGCACACACACGACGCTTTTTAGGAGACATTTGCTCTTCGGTATCGCTTTCGCCGGCGACATTATCTTCCACCGTTGCTGTAGTTGCAGCAATTAATCCGGTCCCATACCATAAAGCGCAACTCAATAAACAAACGATGCCAACTTTCATTACTTCCTCATTTACTCAATTTTTAATCGCCTAATTTTGCCGTCAAGAGCGGCAACAGATCAGAAATTTCATCGCCCGAAAAGTGTCCCCTATCGGTAAATTCGCAATACTCACCACCAAGATTATGATGAATAAATCGTTGCTCAGATATAGGGATATATGGGTCATCACTGGAGGCGAAAATGATTGTCCATTGCTGATTGTTTTTTATTTTATCCCATTGCCAGGGCGTATCATAGTAACCAGAAATACGCTCACTTTCGTAGCCTAAATCAGTGTAACAAGCACCGACCAAGACGCTACCAAGAAGCTTGTACTCTTCGGCATAGCGCATGGCAGCAACAGCGCCCGATGAGTGGCCAACCACCACTGTGTTTTCATCACACTTAAGCACATCGCGCATGTACGGCAGCCACACACTGGCCTTTGCTTCGACATTGTCTGGCATCGTGGGCGCTAGTACGAGGAACCTTTTTTTTTCTAGCTCCGCTTTCAACCAGGGGTACCAAAAATGAGTGCCGGTACAGCCACCGTTGCCATGAATAATTACAATTTTTTTCATATTACTTTTAATTCTTTCAAAAAAGTGCTTACTTGCTACACTTGCAAGCGATTATACTATTTTTCGCTAAGCGTAGGAATAAAATGAATGTGAATAAGAAAATAATATTACTGAACCTTGCATCACTGGTAATTGCACTCGCACCACTTGACGCAGCAACAAGAAGCGGCAAACGTTACCATGAAGGTTCAACTCAACTAGAGCACGAAACAACTGCTAACCAGGGCGCACCAAAACGAGCAGTTGTTGAACATGCGGAAGTTGTAGTTGAGGTGTGTGAAACAACTTTTCTGGCACAATTGGAAGAAGATTTTGCAAGTGACACAGAAGCAGCTGCGCCACTGCAACAAGAGAAAACGCGTGGTGAAATTATTGCTCAAAGTATCGCAGACGGGCTTACAAGAAGAGACGAGGAGCTGTTGGAAGAAACCAAAGCACAAATGGACAGAGATGCCGCGATAGTAAGTGCAGCAATAGTGCATGACATAGCTCCTGTGCCATTTGGCCCAAAGACACTCAAGAAAACTATTAAGGCTAATACACGCAAAGCACGACTTCTTTTAGAAGAAACCTATGCTCACCACAGCAAAGCTAATGCCAAAGTAAACTTACGCGTTCACGACCTACTGTTTGTTGTGCCAGCACCCACACACAATATTTTTGGCAAGGCAGCACGCCGCAGCATAGCAACTATTTCATGGCTCGCAGGCAAGCCAACAGCATTGCAACAAGCTATCAAGATTGATGATTTAGTCGGGGTGTTCAAACTCTTCATCACAAGCCCTGAAGAATTTTATGCCGAAGTAAATACTCAAGGAATCGAGGACATGACGGAACTAGGGGCCACACACACTATGGAAAATATGGTTAATGCGTTGTTTGGTAGTCTTGAGACTATATTCGCCAACAATAAATAAGCTAATTTACATGAATTCTCTCACTCCCCTGCTTGCCTTCACCATACTGTTTTCTACAAACAAGGTGTTTACTGCAGAAGAATCAAAAACAACATGCGCAGATGATGTAGCTGGCCCTGATTGGGGCCTTGTTTCTAATATGTCCTTAGGAGAAGACACCCCCACCGCTAGACGTTGCTTTCAATTTCCAAAGCTCCCTTGTTTTTTGACTGGTAAAATTATTTCATATTTAGCTCCCAACCCCTCCCTGCATCAACACAATGCTCTATCTAGTGGCCTCATCCCACATAAAAACTATTCTTCCTGGGAATTTTTCAATACGCTAACCGCAATCTGCCCACGCAATGTTGCAAACTGGATTACTGTGAGCACCCATTTCACAGCGGGTATAACTATGACTGATGCAGAAATAGCAGCTGTACAATCTCTTCTTGAAAAAGCATTTAGCCTCGGTTATAAAATCGTCACGCAGCAGGGCCTAGACTATGTTACCGGCAACTCAAACTACGCTATGGGACAAGATGTCTCCCTAGGTGACATTGTAGTAGACCTAGGTAAAGAAGTACTGTGCGCTGTGCGCCGCCAGTTCTCTTGCCCTAGAGAAGCTCAAGATTTTTTTAACCATATTAACCCAAGCCAAGCATGTTTTTTGTATTTTGACATACTTCACGCACTACTGCACGGAGCAACGGCTAACAACCTGAATGGAAGTATTTTTTTGGGCGAGGCCTGCAGTCGTCATAATCTCGCCTTGCTTAAATTACTCTTAACTTTTAAGGCAGATCCAAACAAGCCCCACAATGGATACTACCCCTTAGGGCAATGCCCAGCCACTTTCCCTTTTATCAGGACCCTCGTTGAGCATGGCGCAGATATTAATATAGCAACAAATGATGCTGGGCAAACTATTTTGCACCGCGTTTGTGAGGGAGACAGATTGTGGCATACCTATCCTAAAAATATCGACCAAACTATCGCCACTGCACAATTTTTGCTTAGGCACGGAGCGATTGCGAGCCCGGATATGATAACCAATGAAAATTCACTCAAAATGCGAATGCTAATTAAGAAATTAATTACAGAACAATGCATGGCAACTATCAAGAAAAATGTTATATTTTTAAGCAATCGCCTTACCAGCGAATCAGATATCGCCTGTCACACAGCAGAGAGCGCAAGCACTCTTCCTTCGCTTGCAACAGAGGACCCGTTTTTTTACGACCACAGGTATGTAATACGCTTTTTTGAAGAATACAAAACGCTTATGCCCCTTGTCTATCATAACACGACAACTTCGGCTGAAGATCTTGAACAAATATACCAGCTCTTACAGACCTCAACTACCATGGGCATTGACCTTTCAAGACTATTAGAGCAATATACCTATGCTGTAGTGCCAGCTGCGCTACAATCTGTGCGATTATCCATTGATACACCAGAAGAAGCTGAAGAGATTCTAAGCATAAGCGTATCAAGCGACGAATATCCTGTATTATTTTTTATTTTGCTACGCGCATTGCTAGCTGGTGCTAATCCAAGCATGCTCATCAATGGCGTGCCCCTATTGTCCATCTTAAAGGCACAAAATGACCATTTATCTATCATGCTCCTACATCGCTTTGGTCTCACCAGAGAAACCCCTAGCGCACGAGACAATAGCCCATTTGAGCCTATAGAGGAAGAAATTAGAGAGCATCGCCTGCCAGCCCAGACAGCTCCCCGGCGTTCAGCAAAAGACAGGTGCATAATTTGAAGACGATTTAATATTCTTCTATAATTGTGCTAACCGACCGATCATCCCGCTATACCATGCTTATTAAAAATAAATCGAAGCATTCTAATTTTGCAATCGATGGGATCATGAAGAAAATAAAAGGCTCATTCTATGAATTTTATAACCCCTCTGCTCATTCTTGCCCTCCCATTTTTTTCCAACAACTTATTGTTGCCTGCCGAAGAATCAAAAAGTAGTGCTGAAGAGGTATTGGGACGTGAATATGCGCCTGTGGGGGCTACTTCTGAAGATAAAACAACCGATGAGGCGTCGATTAAGGTCAATATTATATCGCGCTTACAAGTTGATTCGGTCAGAAAAATAATTTCTTTCCTTGAGCCCAATAAAAATCTGTGGAACACGACAGCTCAAGACGCAGGCTTAATTCCTAGCAAAGACTATTTTTCTTGGGCATTTTGGAACTCACTAGCTGAAATTTGGCCAGAGCAAACAGCAGCCTTGGTAGCGCAAAGTATTAAAAATATAACACAATACAAAGATATATCAGTAGAAGAAGCTGAAAAAATGAAAGCCCTTCTTTGCAAAGCATTTAGCTATGGCTATAAAATCCTTGCAGAACCATCTATTCACAAACATGTTTATCTCATCATCCCAAGGACCATGATAGTCACCCCAGAAGAGATTGCAGAAGCACTTCTAGATGCAGTTCGATTTGATCTATCAAATCACAAGGCAGCTGAATTACTATTTGACAATTTCTCGCCCTCAGACAAATACTATTTCACACTACTCAACGTTATGCATAGCGGCTTAATTCCCTACCCGCGACTGTTTAGCAAGCTTTTGATCACCGCATGCAGTAACGGCGGATCACGTGATTACCCATTAGTTAAAGCATTGCTAACTTTTAAGGCAGACCCAAACGCTCACTTTAACGGATCTTATCCTTTAGGCGTAGTGCATCCGTGCTCTTCTTTAGTCAAATTACTCATTGAGCATGGTGCATGTGCCAATGCCACAATCAACGATAAAGGACAAACTATTTTACACCGCATCTGTGCCCAAGAAGCATATTTCTCTCTATGTCCATCAGATGCTCTTATTTGTAGAGATATAGCTCAATATGTACTTGCACATGGAGCAATTGCAAGCCTTGATATGCTAACCAAGAAAAATTCACCCGAAATGGTAGCCCTTATTCATGCCGCTATAGCAAGGCAACGTACTAAAAAACTCTCACATTTGACAGCGAGCTTTATTAATACATCAGATAGCTTCTATGCTGCTCAAGACAGGAGCCCAGAAGCTGCAGATTCTGTCGAAACAATCTGTCCTGTTGGAAATGAAGAAAAACAAGTACGGCGCTTTTTTGAAACTTACCACACTATTGAACCGCTTTCCCATAATGGCAGCCCCCCCTCCTTTGAAGATCTTGAATCGATTTACCAACTCTTTCAAACCGCCGCCTTGGCAGGAGTTAGGCTTGTAGATTTATTACAAAAATACTCATATAATGTTGCACCAGCAGCACTTGCAGCTGTTCAATTACCGATCAATACGCCAGAAGCAGCTGAAAAAGTCTTGACGAGGGCCGTGATGGAAGAAGACCCCATATTATTTTTTATCTTGCTGCGTGCATTGCAGTGTGGCGCCAATCCAAATATGTGCGTCGGTGACAAAACCCTATTTTCCATTTTGACAACCAAAGAAGACCATTTATCTATCATGCTCCTCAATCACTTTGGTCTCGACAGAGAAACTCCTAGCGCACGAGATGATAGCCCGTTGAACCCTCTAGAGGAAGAAACTGAAGAGTTCGATATGCCAATGCATCGAGCTCGCCGACGTTCAGCAAAAGACCGCTGCTGCTTGCTCTCATAACTCTAATCGCAAGACTGCCCCTTCCTAGCAAATCTCACCTAGTACCAAAATTGTAATAAGTAATAAAAAAGCCTCCGATTGCTCGGAGGCTTTTTTATTACTTATTTTTTGCTTATTTCATCAACGCATCACGGAAGAAATCAAGCTCTTCAAGCACCTTGCCTGCACCAAGCACCACGCATAGCAGCGGGCTTTCAGCGCTCTTCACGGGAAGACCTGTTTCTTTTGAAAGCAACACATCCAAATTCTTTAATTGCGATCCGCCACCGGCAAGCATAATGCCGCGGTCAACAAGATCGGATGAAAGTTCTGGTGGTGCATTTTCAAGTGCAGCACGTACTGCATCAGTAATGATAGAAATTGGTTCGGTAAGTGATTCAAATACTTCAGCATCAGTAAGCTTAATCGTCTTTGGTACACCGGTAATTAAATCGCGGCCTTTGACTTCTGCAGTCTTGCGTGGCTCGCCAGAAACAAGCAATGCTGTACCAATGTTAATTTTAACATCTTCAGCAGTCTTTTCACCAATGAGCAAGTTGTATTTACGCTTAACGTATTGCACAATGGCGCGATCCATCTCGTCGCCACCAACGCGTACTGATTTGCTGAATACAATATCTTTGAGCGAAATGATTGCCACCTCGGTGGTACCGCCACCGATATCAACAATCATGATACCTGTAGGCTCTTCAACCGGAAGCCCAGCACCAATCGCTGCTGCCATTGGTTCCATGATGGTGTATACTTCGCGCGCACCAGCTTGCTTAGCTGAATCTTCAATCGCCCGCTTTTCTACTTGGGTAATGCCTGACGGCACACCAATAATCATGCGAGGACGAACAAAGGTGCGGCGATTGTTATGCACTTCACGCATGAAATAGCGCAACATACTTTCTGTCATTTCAAAGTTTGCAATCACCCCGTCGCGCATTGGACGGCAAGCGATAATACTTTCTGGTGTTTTACCGAGCATACTCTTTGCTCGATTACCAGCAGCAAGCACTTCATTGGTAGAACTTTTTACTGCTACTACCGAAGGTTCATCAAGCACAACACCACGATTTTTAACATAGATCAATGTATTGGCAGTACCAAGATCTATCGCCATGTCGTTTGAAAAAAAACTAAACACTTTTTTTGCCGGCCAAAATTTCATTATTTGAAGCTCCGCGTGGTACTAAAATTGTAGCTCTGCACCTAGGTTGACAGCATGCACTTTAGCAAATGCACTCCCATTCATGGGCATATCATAACCAATAAAGAAGCGTGGCGCAAACTTAATTTTTTCCATAGCTACCGCAGTATCATAACGCAACGAGAAGCTCATATAGTGTGCACGCCAACGCGTTAATCTTTTTTTGCCTGCTACAATATCAGCATCTTTCTGCAGATAACTCGGCGTTGCTAACTTCTCTGCTTCAGATCGTTGGTCATACCACTCATCATCGCCATGGCGCAAATAAGAGTAACGTGCTTGAAAATCAAGCCCATCGGTCAAATTACCCAGCACCACATAGGGCGAAAATTTAAAACTAAAGCCTGGCTCAATACGCACTGGTGCTTGCAAAGCACTAAAAATAGTTGGCTCATTGCCAGTAGCGATTCTTTGCATTTTTGCTTTAGAAAAGAGGTGCGTAAAGCCAAACATTAAGCCAAACGTTAAATCTTGCTTCAGCTCAATCCCGGTTACCCAGTCAAGATACATACCCCAATGGCCATTGTTAGCGCTTGGAATAGAAGAAGGAATTGCAGCATCACGCTCAATACCGGTTGGCATTAAAGAACCAACTTGAACCGCTGTATCTATAGTGCGGGTTAACAACGCATGGTCAAAGACATGATGCCAACGGGCAAATACATCAAGGTCACCAAGCCCTGTTTTAGTAAACTGGTTTGAGTGAAAACCAATAGCATCGTGCGTAAGGCGACGAATTTTATCAACAAGCGAAGACGGATAGCGGTATGATTGCCTTAAAAAAACCTTACCTGAAGCATCTCGATCATAATAATTCTGTTGCTCTGAAAAAATATTTGCTGAAGCATCTCGATTGTAATCATACCGAGCTGTACTGCGCAATGAAAGCACTGGTAACCGTGCACCAAGCCACAGATGCTGCCATCCAAGATGCCATTGACCATTCAGCAAAAGGCCTGCTGCTTCAATCTTGCCAGATATCCCAAAGCGTAACGCTTGATCGACAAGCGCAGGATTGCCGGTGGCGATACGGGGATCGTTAGCCGTAGGATATACAGTTCTATAACTTTTGATTACATCATCAAGATTATACCTACCCCAAAGCTCAGGTATGCCGACCTTGCCTCCTCCACGCTGGTCACCTGTTGATCCAGCAGCATACATAAACGAAGCTGTGATGTTGGACCGCTGTTGAAAAACGTACGACTCTGGTCGTTCCAAAATAGGAATCCATCTGTTAGTATTATTGCTTGGTAAGAGAGCCGGTACAAAAAGCAGTACTAGTCCGGCGCGACATAGAGTGCGTTTTACGTAATTCATCATAAGCACGCTTCTTTAGGTAAAATGGTGAGTAACGTTTTAGCTAAGCTAAAGGTACGGTTGATCATACGATAAATACTTGTTTCGTCAAGATGCCTGAAAGATGAGAATGTCAAAACAAATGATTTATACAGCAAATTGGAAAATGTGTTTGCCGTTTGCACAAGCAGTTGAAATCGTTAAACAAAACCAGGCAGCACTTGCAAGGCTTGCTCAGCAACATAAAATTATTATAAGTCCCTCTGCCACCGCAATCAACGCGCTTCACACAATCCTTGCAGATACTTCGGTTGCTATTGCTGGCCAAAATTGTTCTACCAAACAAAGAGGCGCTTTTACTGGCCAATTAGCAGCAACAGATCTAGCTTCTGCAGGAGCACGATATTGTATAGTAGGACACTCAGAATGCCGCAAACACAACCAGGAAAGCGCTGATATTGTAACGGAAAAAACCTTGCGCGTTATTGAGGCAAGCATGACTCCTATTGTTTGCATTGGCGAAACAGCTGATCAATTTAAATCAGGACAAACATGCAGCGTGCTTGATTCCCAACTTGCCACCATTCTCACTTTTTTAAACAAAGAAAACCCTCTGATTGTTGCTTACGAACCGGTATGGGCTATAGGAACTGGCATACTTCCAACAACAGAAATACTAACAGAGTGTTTTAGACACCTAGCAGAAAAATTATCTGCTTCGCACCCAAAGACAAGCCTTCTATACGGCGGTAGCGTAACCGCAAACAACGCTGCCGCGCTTAAGCAGATTCCTTTTCTGGAGGGTTTTTTAATTGGTGGTGCAAGTTTAGATTTTCAAGAGTTTAAAAAAATTGTAGAATGCTAAAGAGCTCGGTTAGCATTGTTCCTAGCTCCCGCTCTTTAGCCCCTCACAGGGCGCCCTTCCACAGGCTCAGGGGGAGTGGGGCTTTGGTTCCCGGTCTAAAAATTTATTATTTTGAGAGAGAAGTTATGTATACCTTTCTATTTATTCTCTTTATGATTGTCAGTTTGCTTTTGAGCCTTTTAGTGCTCATCCAACAAGGCAAGGGGGATCTTGGCATCAGTAGCATGAGTGGCTCACAAATGTTGTTTGGCGGCTCAGGCGGACAAACTTTTTTTGAGCGGATTACGTGGTTTCTTGGAGCACTCTTCATGATTGGCGCACTTGGTCTTTCAGTGTTAAAAACTAAAGAGCAACGCATATCTATTCTTGATAATGTTGTGCTGCCACGCAAAAATCCTACACTTCCTGCACAAGCTAAAAACATTTCCATCGAAGAGCCCGCAGAGCAACAAGACGACACAACATCCGACGAGGCTTAATCCTTAAACCGGTTTTCCCGGATACTTGAGAGGATAGCGTGTTGTTACGATTTATAGATGGTTTAGGCGGCATATTTCTTGAAAGCTGTCGCTATTTCGGAGCGATTGGGATGTTTGCATGGGGAGCTATCTCTTCCGCTCTCACTAGCAAGCCCGATATTAGAAAAGTGTTCTACCAAATGCACTACATTGGCGTTAGCTCAATTAGTATCATTTTTTTGGTAGGAAGCGCTATTGGCGCTGTATTAGCATTGCAAAGCCACGAAGGATTAGTTCGATTTGGGTCTACCCAGTTTATTGGCCCAATTGTTTTTCTTTCGATGGCGCGCGAGTTTGGACCGGTATTTACCGCTCTTATGGTTATTGGGAGAGCAGGCTCGGCCATGACAGCTGAACTCGGTAGCATGCGTATTAGCGAGCAAATTGACGCACTCGAAACACTCTGCATCGATCCACAACAATACCTAGTCGCCCCCCGTATTATTGCAAGCACTCTCATCATGCCGTTTCTTTCTATGTTTTGTACTTTCTTTGGCATCCTTGCTGGTTACATAGCAGCGGTACATGTGCTTGGCATCAATCCAGATACATATATGGAAGCTGTGCGAGAAAATTGCACTATGTCTGATATCACAAATGGTTTAATTAAATCGCTCATTTTTGGCTTTCTTTATTCGACTATAGCAACATACAAAGGCTACATTGCTCATGGCGGAGCAAAAGGGCTTGGAATCGCAATTACCCAGAGCGTTGTATATTCAAACGTAACAATAATTTTGACTGATTACATCTTAACCTCATTGATGTTTACCAAATGATTACGATACAGGGATTGACCAAAGCCTTTGGGTCAAAAATTATCACACGCGGGCTTGATCTAAGTATTGAAAAGAATGAATTCTTAGCGATTATCGGTCGCTCAGGAGAGGGAAAGTCAGTACTTCTAAAACAAATTATTGGCCTTATAAAACCAGATGCTGGGTCGGTCGTCATTAATGGCGAAGACATTACTAAGCTTCATGGCAAAAAAAGAAAACAGATATTTCAAACTTGTGGTTATGTATGCCAATTTGCAGCTCTTCTTGATTCTTTAAATGTAACAGACAATATTGGACTACCCCTAGTCGAAGAAGGAATGAACATTGATGATATCAAACCGCTCATTGCTGAAAAAGTACAAAGTGTTGGCTTAAACTTAGATGTTTTAGAAAAATACCCTGATGAACTTTCAGGGGGAATGAAAAAGCGGGTAGGACTAGCGCGCACACTCATTCTCAAGCCACAAGTGTTGCTGTACGACGAACCAACCACAGGCCTTGATCCTATTACCACCCGACTGATTCATGAGTTAATGAAAAAAACACACGACGAGCAGCAAGCCACTACGGTTGTTATTTCACACGATGTAGAAATTTTTAAATTTGCTACACATGTTGCCATGCTGCATGAAGGCAAGATTATTTATAAAGGCCTGGCAAGTGAAATTTGGGACTGCACCAACCCTTTTGTATATCAATTTATTCGTGGGCTCCCCGAGGGGCCAATAACCCATGTTGGTTCTGTTTAGTTTTTGACGGGAACATTTTTATGACACTAAAACCACTTATTCTTGTTGTCGATGACGAACCAGCGATCCTTAAAATGCTTCAAGGATCACTAGAAGACGAAGGGTTTCGAGTTGAAACGCTATCAGAAGGAAGTGTAGTTTTAGAAACTATTGGTAAGTTGATTCCCGATGTTGTCTTGCTTGATATTTTCATGCCTCATTTTGATGGCATGCAAATGCTCAAGGCAATTAAACAAGAATACCCCCAGCAACATGTTATGCTCATTTCCGGGTTTGGCACCATTCAAATCGCCATTCAAGCAATACAGCATGGCGCACTTGGATTCATAGAAAAACCTTTCACTCTGGATGACGTTCTTGAAAAACTAGCTTTTACCAAAAAGCAAGTTGCTAGCCCCCCTGAAGAAATACCAGTCGAACGTTCATATTTAGTGGGAGAAAGTGTTTTGTTTTATGAGCTTCTTTCTCAGGCACGGCTTCTTGCTCCTTTATCGCTGCCGATTATTATTTATGGACCAACTGGCTCTGGTAAAACATTATTAGCTCGCTATATTCATGATATGAGCACTTATGCAGATAAGCGCTTTATTGTAGTTGACCAAAAAAGCATATGGTCGCTCACCGAACATCAACTTGCTAGCCCTGCTACCCTTTTGCTTAAATATCTTGATAAGGCTGATGAAGCCTATCAAGCGCGCATCCTAGATTTTATTTGTAATTATCCACATCTGCGTATTATTGCATCGAGCGCCCCTTGTCTCTTTAGTCGCATGCAACAAGGCTTGTTTGACAGCACTTTATTTTGCAAGCTTAACGTTACACCACTAGAAATTGCAGCAATCACCAAGCGCCGCTACGATATCCCCTTGCTCGTAAATAATTTTCTAGAAGAAGCAAATAAAAAATATAATACCACAGTTACTCTTTCAACAGACGCTATGCGCTTATTACGCAACCACCACTGGACAGGAGACATTGCCCAAATTAAGCAATTTGTAGAACGCCTCGTAGCAGAAACTATTCAAGCAACTATAGTTCCTGTTACGCTTGATGCGCTACGGTTAAAAAATATACTACCAGAAAGTCCTGCGTCATTTTTTGAAGAGCAGTCGTATACACGTTTTGATTCGATAGATACTGCTACGCATGAATTCCAGCGGGAATACGTATCTCACTTGCTCAAAAAATATCGTTACGACATACAGCAACTTGCTGAATTTTTAAATATTTCTGTAGATGCATTACATGACACTATGCATAAATTGCATATCAACCTGCATTAATCGAGGGGTTTATCATGATCACACCAGTTTCTGCTGATTTGATTAAAGAAAAAAGTGCTCGCTGGGCGGAACTTAAAGCCGAAATTCGCAAAGTAATTATCGGGCAAGACCATGTCATTGATCGCATTTTTATCGGCCTGCTAACCTCTGGACACATCCTTCTTGAAGGGGTTCCTGGACTTGCCAAAACAACTTTGATTAAAACAATTGCACAAGCAATTGGCCTTTCTTTTCAACGTATACAATTTACACCAGACTTGCTACCTGCTGACGTTGTTGGCACCTTAATTTACAATCAAAAAACACAAGAATTTCAGGTAAAAAAAGGGCCTATTTTTGCACAAATGATTCTTGCTGATGAAATTAACCGGGCTCCCGCCAAAGTACAATCAGCCCTGCTTGAGGCCATGCAAGAACACCAAGTCACAATCGGGGAAGACACCTTGCGCCTACAAGAACCATTTCTCGTTCTTGCGACCCAAAATCCAATTGATCAAGAAGGAACCTATCGCTTACCAGAAGCACAACTTGATCGGTTTATGTTTAAGGTACTACTGACCTATCCTAAACTAGTCGAAGAAAAAGAGGTAGTAACTAAATCCTTTATGCATCATACAGTAATACCAATATTAGATGCCCAAGAAATATTGGAAGCTCAAGCACTTATTAAAGATGTCTATATGGACGACAAAGTGCTTGATTACATTTTGAGCTTGGTTTTTTCTACCAGAAACCCTAGCGACTACAAGCTGGATACACTTCGCACCGCAATTGCTTTTGGGGCGTCCCCCCGTGCCACACTGGCACTTACCTATGCTGCAAAAGCTTATGCTTTTTTAAGAAAACGCCATTTTGTTATTCCTGACGATGTAAAAGCAATTGCTCCAGACGTTCTGCGTCATCGTATTACCATTTCTTATGAAGCAGAAGCTGATGGTTTGAGCGCTGATACTATCATTCAAGCACTCTTACGCACAATTCCTGCGCCATAGATAAAACCAAGCAGATCTTCTCCTGACTTGACAGGAGAAGATCTGCGAACGTATCTTCGTTCTTTAAAATAAAAGGGTACTCTTTCATGAAACAAGACTTGTGGTTGGTTAATAGTTCGTTATTGCTCGTATTTGCAGGGATTTTAAGCGCATACCAAGCGTTTGATCCTGTAGTACCGCTTTGGCGTACGCCAAAATTAATCTTGCCAAAAGATATCCCTGTTTCGGCTACCCCTCAAAACCCCACAGCAAATGACCTTGCTTGGGAAAAAATTTATCTTAATGATATTTTCGATACCTACACAGCACAAGAAACAAAAGCAGTAAAACAAAACCTAGTTACTCCTATACCAGAACCAAAACAAGCAGTTATTCCTGCTTTCCCTGAAGTAAAAAAACAAGAATTTATTGCAGCTCTCAATATTACGCTTAAGGGAGTTATAGCGGGTAGTGACGAAGATCGCAACGTTGCCATGATTGCTGATGAAGCAAACAAAGAGGGGATGTATCATTTAGGTGAAAAAATAAAAGATGCTCAACTAATTAAGATTGCCCATAACCGTGTAGTACTTTTGCGAGCCAATGGCCAACAAGAAACATTTTACTTACGCAAAGATGATATGCCACTGGAAGAAAAACCACAAGAAAAGTGGCGCTATATTGTAAGAAATGTATCTGACCAAAGCTATGAAGTTGATCCTACCGCCTTCAGCAAAGAACTTATTACGCTTGGCAATTTCCTAGAACGTGCTAGCATTATTGGAACTGCATTTCAAGATGGAAAACCACTTGGTATGCGCATTGGCACAATAAAATCTGACGATGTTGCTGCCGCACTTGGCCTACTTGAAAACGATATTATTACTTCAGTAAACAACATCGCCCTTAATGACCCTGGTCAGCGGGTTGCTGCTTATGAAAGCATTACACAAATTCCCTTAGGAAACAGCTTTGATGTTGGCATTCGCCGCACTGACAAAGATATTCTCTTATCGTATAAACTTGTTAGAATTAATAAACCACGTAAATCAATGTTCCCAGGAGTGCGTTATGCCTCTGAAAAACCAACTGTGGACGAGACTGCAAAAATGAGTCGTGTACAGCAGCGTGAAGCACAGGTACGTGAATTCCAACATCAACATGTTAACCAGCAAAAAAATCAACAGACCATGATGGAAATTAGGCGCCGCATTCTTGAGGGGCTGCATGAGCGCTTACATCATCACTAAGAGTCTGTTTAAATAAGCTTGAAAATGAGGGATCATATGTCACTTTTTCACTGGATATTAGGCACGTTTTGCCTGAGCATGCTCAGCCTTGGCATTACTACTGCTTTACATGCAGGGACTGCGCTACCAACGGTAATGCTCCCAGCTGTACCGCAAGATGCCACTACTCAATCACCTGCTGCGCAACCAGCGCCCGCAACAAAACAGCCGATTAGTGTGACCGCTCAAACAGAAGAGAGCGAAAAAAAGGATATTTATCTTAATTTTGAAAATACTGATTTAAGCAACTTTATTGACTACATTGCTGAGCTAAAAAAGCTCAATATCTTACCTGATAAATCAGTTGAAGGATCGAAAGTCTCATTGACCATTCGTGAGCCTCTTTCAATTACCGGAGCTTGGAACGTTTTCATAACAGTACTTGAAATGTCGGGGTTCAGTATTGTCAAAGCAGGACTTGTGTATAAGGTGGTGCCTAAAGATAAAAAAATTCAACAGCCGCTACCAGCATTTATTAATACCCCCTACGACAAGCTGCCGAATAATGATTTAACTATTCGGTATGTCTTCTTTCTTTCAAATATTCCAACCGCTAATATACAGCCACTGCTAGAAAGTATGTTGAGCCAGCCAAATGCTATTTATGAAAATAAGGAGATGAACGCTTTTGTGATTACCGATAAATCACTGAATGTACGCTCTGCTATTAAGCTACTGCAGGAACTTGATAGTATGGGCATGCCTGAAAGCGTTGCCGTAATACGCCTGAAGATAATCAATGCTGCTGATGCTAAAGAACTACTTGATGGGCTTATTAGCAAGCAAGAAACAACCCCGCTGGCTCGTTTATTGGGTAAAACGACAGAGGGAGGCACAGAATATTTTTCTCCTACTACGCGTGTTATTGTGGAAGAGCGCAGCAACTCTCTTATTTTACTTGGCACCAAAACATCTATGGATAAAGTCATAGATTTTATTACCAACCATATCGATACGGAGGTGAAAGCAGCCAAATCCCCTTTGCATGTATATGAATTACAACATATTGATGCCAGCCAAATTAAAGAAATTTTAAGCACCGTTACAGCTATGCCTGAATCCCGCTCAGGGCAAGCTGCAGGCAGTTACGGTTCCATTCGCGGCGGCGTAAAATATTTTAAAAGCATGTCTTTTAATGTAGACAAAGATGGAAATCGTCTCATTGCCAACTGTCCCGATGAGCAAGATTGGGAGCTAGTTAAGCGCACTATTATCGATCTTGATAAACCACAACCACAAGTCGCTATTGAAAGTATGATTGTCAGCATCAATGCCACCGATGTCGATAAGCTTGCAGGCAATATTCGGAATAAATACCATGGCCAAATTGGCAAAAATATCGATTTTCAATCAGCTGCATTTAGCGAAAATGGCACCACTACGGAACAAGCAGGAGGTAATCCAATAAGCTTGCTTGGTAACTTAATTAGCCAGGTTATTGCACAACGTGGAGCAGCGGTTTTGACCTTTGGCAAACAAAGTATTTGGGCAGCATTGCAGACACTTAAGACACAAGAAAATGGCTCTGTATTATCACAACCCTTTATTACTATTGCTAACAAAACACAAGGGACCATTACTGTTGGTACAACTATGCGTGTACCATACGAAGACCAAGGCACTGCTAATTCTGCAGTGCAAAGCTGGAAGCCTGTTGATGCAAATACTACCGTTAAAATTACGCCACAAATTAATTTAGATGGCATTATTCGGATGGAAATAGATATATCAATCAAGGACTTTACGGACAACAGTGGTAACAACACTTCAACACATGCCCTTACATCAAAAGTAACGATTGCCGATGGACAAGTTCTCGCACTGGGGGGTTTTATCAAAACCAGTGTTGGCGAAACCATTAAAGAAACACCGCTTTTAGGTAAGATTCCTATTTTGGGCTGGTTTTTTAAAAATAAAAATCGTTCTATCAATAAGCAGTATATTTTTATTTTCTTGGCCCCTACAATTGTTAAACCACGAGACCTACCAGGCATGAATTTATATACGAAAATGAAACTGCATGATGCAACTCAAAGCATTGAAGATGCAGTTGAAACAAAACGTACTATCGATCCAATACATAACTGGTTCTTCAATAGTGCAAAAGAAAATTACTCTCATAAAGTAATCGATTTTGCAAATGCTCGTTACCAACCAACAACAGTAGATATCAAGAATGACTCATATTACCGCAGTGCACTTGATGAAGATGCCCCAAAGTTTGATGCAATGGGACAACAACAAAAAACAATGAAAGAGATCGAGCATGCCAAGAATGATGCCTTGCTTCGGCCCCCTATACTCGAAACACCCCTGGCACAAACAGAAACCTCTTCAACAATAGCAAGCCAACAAACTGCCTCTCCCGAGCCAGCACCAACTATAGTAGTACCTCCAGCAGTAGCAATGCCGTCAGTACCGCCGCTTGAAGCTCCTAAAAAGGAAGAGCCTTTATTGCCTGCATCCATACAACCACCAGCTGCATCCCCTGCTCAACCAAGCTCCCTTGAGCAGCAACGCGAAGAAATGCGACGTCTCTTTGCTGCCCCAGCAACAGAAGCGCCACAACAAAGCAACACCCCCTTAGAGCCAGTTATTATGCTCCCTCAGCAAGAACCAACAGCTGATTTAGTCATTGATCCCCGCAAGCGCAATAGCCTTAAAGAATTTTTAGCAGCAAGCCCAGCAACCGTGCAAAATAATAATAACCTTCCTGCTATATTACAGGGAGGCTGATCATGCTTAGATCACTTTTTTTACCACAACGCATTGGCCAGCACCGCTTATTTTCTCAACGCATTACTGCAATCACGATACAAGAAGATGCGGTACGAGTTGCCACTGTTTACGCCAAACGTAAGAAAACTATTCTTGAAACACTTATCGAAATACCTATTGAGGGCGGATCCCCTGAAACTCAAAAAGAGCGCATCATTGAAGCGTTAAAACAAACTCTTCCGCTCCTGAAGCAAAGCGATGAAGTGCGCGTTGCCCTTTCCTCATCATTGGTAGTATTTAAAGAAATTGTATTACACTTTACTGATACTGAAAAAATACGCATGGTACTAGAGTATGAAGTAGAATCCATGCTCCCTTTTTCTCCTCGAGAAGCAGTAATTGATTTCATTGTTACAAAAAGTGATCATATTGCTCAAACATCGCAAGTACTAATTGCTGCCGTGCGCAATCATGACCTTGCAGACTACCTGGAACTCTTTAATGCTGCTGGGATCAACCCAACAAATATTACCATTGATTTGTTTGCAGAATATGGGCTGTTTGCTTTTATTAGCGAAAGCGCCAAGCTACCGCAAACCGTGGCCCTCGTTGATTTAGGTTTAAACACCGTGCGTATTGCCCTTATTAGCAATGGTGAATTACGCTTAACACGTCATTTGCCTCGTGGCCTCATGAGTGTTTTAAAGCAAGTATCTGAAG
This sequence comes from uncultured bacterium, assembly GCA_903825355.1. GTDB lineage: Bacteria > Babelota > Babeliae > Babelales > RVW-14 > CAIKAH01. The sequence continues at coordinate 29,083 of CAIKAH010000045.1, forward strand.
AAACACAAACGCCACTAGAAGAGCTGGAGATAAAATTAGCTCAGCTTGGCATGGACTCCCTTGGCAGCGAAACGATAAACCGTAGCGCCATAGAGCACTTTGCTCTCTTGGTAAACGATATCCAGTTCACGCTCAATTCATTCAGTATCAAACTTGCCCTCAATGAAGAAATAACCCGCATTTTGTTTACGGGGGCACTACAAAAAGTAAAAGGTTTTATAGAGTTTTGTAGCGCAACTATGCAAATACCATGTGCTATTTTTGAGCCACAAAAAATATTTGCTCTTCCTTCCGTAAAACATAAGTTAGCGCAAGAACCTCAACAGTGGGCTCCTTTTGTATTTGCCCTTGGCACAGCCTTAGTGCACCCTATACAGTATGATTTTGATCTACGCCGTAAATCATTTGTCTTTCAACAAAAAAGCCTAGCTCAGCGACAAGTTGTTGTTGCATGCAGCCTTACACTTTTATTATTTTTCATAATGGGGATTAAGGGATATCTCGACCTACGCGATTTAAGTCAAGAAGTTGCGCTTATAGAAACCCGTGAAATTAACCGTTTCAAAGCAGAGCATATTTTCCCTAAAGATAAATTCCCAAAGATCCCTACGCTTGCCAAAGTTATCCGCGAAGGTGAACGGTACGTCAATGAAAAAGATGATCTGTGGGCCCCTTTTGCACGTGAGCGCATGAATGTGCTTGATTTATGGTTACAGCTGACTATGTTAATCAATAAAAAACAGTTTGATGTAACAGTCAAAGAACTTTCAATAACAACGAAAGAAGATGGCAAGCCAAAAATAGAACTTGATGGACTTTTCAGATCAAGGACGGGAGAAAACTTCTCAGACTGGGGCGGATTGCTAGCGCGTTTTAGAGAATCTAGCTTATTTAAAGTAGCCGATTATAATGAATCTGCCGCACCAGAAGGTGGTGTTCTTTTCACTGTTACAATGACACAGAGAGAGGAATAACATGGAAGCTTTAAATAAATTAGTCACATACATAGAAGCACTTGATCGACGTCAATTTAAATTTCATGTTCTCGGTTTCTTCACTGCTATAGTGCTCTTAGCGGGGCTCTTTTTATACTACCTTGCTGAAAGCAAAAATGATCTTATTGTAAGACTGCAAGCCCTTAATAAGCTTGCTACCAAAGGATGCCAGATTATTGACGTGCATCGCCGGTTAGTCAAAGACGAACAGCATCTCAAACAAGTGCTTGAGCAAAAAAGAGGCTTTGTGTTACAAGCATTTTTTGAGCAAGTTTGTCGTGATTTAAGCATGACCCCAGAAGCTGGATGGGCCCCTAAAGAAGAGCATATTAGCGATATTTTTAATGAAATTATACTAACAGCAATCTTTAAAAACGTAACATCGGAGAAAGTGGTTAAACTTCTTAATATGCTCAACAAAGAAGAAATTGTGTATCTCAAAGGATTTAACCTCAAAAATAACAACAATAGAACAATAACTATTTCGGTAACCATTGCAACAAAACGCTACAAATCTAGTATAGAGTCTTAAGGGCCGAATCATGATAATGCTCCTTTTCTTCATTCTTATTATTTCTCCAGTACTTGCAGCAACCGCCCCCTCGCAATCAGAGCAATCTACAGACGTTGCTTTCACTCCAAATGTTGATTTCGATAACTCAACAGAGGAAGTGCTTAGTGATGAAGAACTGCTAACAGAAGAAGAAAATATCCCCACCGGCCCTATTAAGCCCATTCCGCTATTAAGTAACAATGAAACAGTCGTAACAGAAGCAAACCAAATACCCGTGCTCAACGATAATAAAAGTAAAAACAATCCCTCTATCTATCTCAACTTCGAAGGAGCGGCGCTCTCCAGTATTCTTAATTATCTGGGAGAGCAAAAAAAATAAATGTGCTTCCTCATAAAGATTTGGAAGGGGTAAAAGTAAGTTTGAGTACCCGTAATGCGATGACTATGCATCAAGCCTGGAATGTGTTATTAACACTCCTGGAAGTAAATGGCTTTAGCTTAATAAAATCACCAAATATGTACCGCGTCGTTAAGACTGAAGCAAATGGACAAGAAGTTTTACCAGTATTTTCATCGTACAAAGGCATGCAACCAGAAAATTTACCTAATAGCGATTTGGCGATTCGTTACATTTATTTCCTTAAGAATATGAAGACAGATACCGCTAAGGGTATCTTAGAAAAAATGATTGATGGCAAAGGGATTATAGCTAATCCAGACCTCAATGCCCTTATCGTTAAAGACACGAGCCTCAACATCAAAGCTGCCTTTAAAATTATCAAAGAACTGGACTTGGGCGGCCTGCGTGAAGCAATAGAAATTATCCCCCTTAGCTTTACTAATGCCAAATATGTTGAAAGAGTATTTAATGACTTGGTGGGCAATAGCGATACAGAAAAAAACAATATTATCCGTTTTTCGGGCATAGCCTCACAGCGCGATGCGACCTATTTTTCTAAACAAACTAAGATTATTGCTGAGGAGATCCATAATAAAATTATTCTACTCGGGACACAAAAAAATATTAATAGAGTCAGAAAATTTATTATAGAAAACATTGATGTTCCAATAGAATCAGCAGGATCACGCTTGCATGTTAAGGAGCTGCGCTATATCAAAGCACAAGATATTCAGCCAATTCTTGCTGATATCATCAA
>CAIKAH010000046.1 GCA_903825355.1 uncultured bacterium
AAATTTTAAGTAATTCATCACGGCGAGAAGCACTCATTTGTGGTAATTGAATGCGAATAATAGCTCCATCGTTAACCGGTGTTGCACCAAGGTCTGAAAGAGAAATTGCCTTTTCAATATCTGGCAAAATGCTTTTATCCCATGGTTGTACGGTAAGGAGGCGTGCATCAGGTGCGCTCAGGGTAGCAAGTTCACGTAGGCTCATCATCTGACCATAAACATCTACCTTAATGTTTTCAAGTACGGTGACTGAAGCACGGCCTGTACGAATGGAAGCTAGCTCTTTTTCATAATGCTTGAGCGGCTTTTCCATGTGCTCTTTAAGCAATTTATCAAAACTTTTAGTATCGCCTTCTTGGAATGTAATTTCAATCATTGTCTATCCTTATGGTTAGTAGATCGTGCTGCCATAGGCGTCTTCGTGCAAAGCGTTAATTAAGCCGTCAGCAGCATGCATTGAGAGTACTTTTATTTTTAAATTATGTTCTTGTGCAAGCGTAAGCGCTGTTGCATCCATAATACCTAATTTACTTACAAGTGCATCATGGTATGAAACACGGGTAAGGAGCTGAGCATCGGGATTTTTGCGAGGATCTTTGTTGTAGACGCCATCAACATTTGTTGCCTTAAGAACAAGCGGAGCCCCTACTTGAAGTGCTCGCATGACAGCTGCTGTATCAGTTGTAACAAATGGAATGCCTGTGCCCCCTACGAAGATGATTGGGGTATTATTTTTTTTTGCTTGGGTAATAACCGCTGGCTCAAGTGCAGAAGCCGCTCCATAAATGCGGTTGGGAGCAAGTAGCAAGGCTTCAATCCCTTGTTGCGCCATCAGTTCTTGTAGCGCTAAGCCATTCAGCACAGTTGCGTGCATGCCTATATAATGGGCTGCTGTCGCTCGTAGCCCAAGGAGCCTGCCTTGAATGCTGCCGCGAAAAAAATTACCACCACCAATAACAATGCTGACATGGTGTGTGGGAATAATTTTTTTTATTTGCGCTATAAGTTGATGGGCAGCCTCTGCTGAGAGCTGCCCGTTGGAGTCACTAAAAATCTCACCGCTGAGTTTAATCAGAACGGATTGCATGGTAACTTTCTTGTCTTAGCGACCGATAGCAAAACGAGTGAATTGCTTTACGGTAACAGTAAGACCAAGCGGTTTGCTTGCTTCGTTAACGTATTGCTCCACTGTTTGCTTGTCATTTTTAATAAATGGTTGATTAAGCAAGCATGCATCTTGGAAGAACTTTGCTACTTTGCCTTCAACAATTTTTTCAATAACATTTGCAGGTTTGCCGCTTGTTTGCATTTGTTCAGTAGCAAGTCTACGTTCATTTTCTAATACGGTAGGGTCCATCTCTGTTGGGCGTACGCATACAGGATTAGTTACAGCTGCTTGCATGCAAACGTCTTTTGCAATTTGTTTGAGTGCATCAAGATGAGCTGAGGCATCTTTGTCAGTCGTCAATTCAACCATTACGCCAATAGTAGATCCTGGGTGGATATATACATTTACCATACCATTGCCAGCTACATGAAAGCGTGCAAAACGAGTAACTTTAATGTTTTCACAAATCTTTGCTACTAACTCTTCGTGTAAATGTTTAACGGTAAGGCCGTTTGCATTATCAACGAGTGGCTGAAGAAAAAGAGCATCAATACTTGCTGCATCGCTCTGCACAAGATTTTTTGCAACAGCAACTGCAAAGTCTTTCATTGCTTCAGTATTAGCAGAGAAATCTGTTTCACAAGCAGTTTCTACAATCGCTGCGACTTTGTTATCATTACTAATAAAACTTTCTACACGGCCATGATTGGTTACGTTGTCAGCACGCTTTGCAGCAACAGCAGCGCCTTTTTTGCGCAAAAGTTCAAGGGCTTTATCAAAATCCCCCGCTGCCTCTTCAAGCGCCTTTTTGCAATCCATCATGCCAATTTGTGTTTTGTCGCGAAGCTGTTTGACCAGATCCATGCTGACGGTAGCCATAAAATCTCCTGTCTGTAAATTTTAAATCAATATAATGACCAGACTAGTCTGCCAAAACTACCTAAATTTACAACTATTACTGGTAAGCCTATAAAATTAAGATCTTTTTAACTTGTTAAAGCGGTAGTCTACACCAGTGTTTTAGTATGTGGAAGTGGAAAAGTAGCAGCTTTAGTAATAAGTTTTTCAGTGTAATACTAAAAAATAATGATTGCTTGTGTTTTGTGGCTAAAAACAGTAGTACATAGGCTAAAGAAGAAATTTTTTATTGAACAGGAGCATGTATGTGGAAATTGATACGTATTATTTTGTTGCTTTGTACGGTGGTTATTGTTTCTGGGATGCATGCCGCAGCATTTCAGGGCAATAATACGAGGCGTCTATGTGGTATGGCTGGAACAGCAGAAACTGCAACCTCTTCCGAAGAAACAATACTTGGAGTACAAGATGAACATATGAGATTGGTAGATGATCTAGAGAAAGCTTACCTTGAAATAGAACATAAAAAGTCGTTGCCAACTATTGGGGCACGCTGGGGCATTATAAATACTAGTAGATCATTAGCCTACAATATTGGCATTAGGCTATTTTCTTTTTTAAGTGGCTTGAGAGTTTCTGGCGATGTATTGGCCTTTGATAGCGTCTGTTCAATAGACCGTCTTGCGATTGATTCTGGTAAAAAGTGCGTAAAAGTAACAGTGAATCTAGGGGCAATAGACCGCCTCATTAAAAGTATGCCCGCCTTGGAAAAAGTATATTTACAAGCAGTAACAGCCGATGAATTTCTTAGAAGCCTAGTTAAAGTGCTCTCTGTATGCGTTACTAGCCAAGAAAGTACTCATAAATTTGAGAGTGAAATAGTCTTGGCTGCCTTCAGCTGGGAAGATTTTCCTATTGATTCTCAGAAATTAACAACATTCTGTGCTTAGAATATACAAGCTACAGGCATTTCTTGATTGGCATTCTATTTGTATTTTTGCTTGTAGGGCATGGGAAAGGGTATTGTGGAAAAAGGATTATGTATTAATTTTTTGACAAAATGCCCTTGAAAAAGTACTCTTATCTGGCGTTTAGCTTTGAAAATTACCAAAATAGTTTACTCAACATATGCCTGCAGCCAAACAATTTTCTTAAAAATCTGTTTGCCTAGTACGCATCTCCTAGGAGTTACCATGCCAGTACCAAAACGAAAATTATCGCGTAAACGACGAGATCAGCGTTCCGCGAATAAAGGCTTAAAGCCTCAATCGCTTTCATCATGCCAAACATGCCAAGCGCCAAGTTTGTCACATCAAGTTTGCCGTGAGTGCGGTTACTAC
>CAIKAH010000047.1 GCA_903825355.1 uncultured bacterium
CTCATATATAAAAAATAAGGCGCACTTCATTTAAAAAAAAGTGCGCCTTATTCATATCAAACTTAGATTATTTAGCTTTGTCTGATTTAGCGTCTTCAGCCGGAGCTGCATCTGCAGCCTTAGCGCCTTCAGCTGCTGGGGCAGCTCCTTCAGCAACAGCTTCTGCTGGCTTGGCTTCAACCTCTTCAACCACAGCTCTTGGTTTAGTAACAGAGGTTACTGCTGCATCATTTCCATGAGCAAGTTGAACGAATTCAACGCCTTCGGGCATCTTAATTTCTGATAAATGGATTGATTGACCAATATCAATTGTTGCCAAATCGACTTCAATAAACTCAGGAAGATTTTTTGGTAAACAAGAAATGTTTGCCTCAGTCATGATATGCGAAACGATACCACCGTTGAGTTTGACGCCTGGAGAAACTTCAGCATTGATAAAGTGGAATGGTACTTTAACGTGAATTTTTTCGTTTTCATTAACGCGCTGAAAATCAATATGCTGAATTGTATTTCTTACTGGATGCATTTGATAATCTCTTAATAAGACAGACTCTTTGTTGCCTTCTAAATTAAGCGTTAATATCGATGCATGAAATGCTTCATGTCTGAATTGTAAAAATAAAGATTTTTGCTCAAGATTAAGGGAAATTGGCTCTTTACCACCACCATATAAAATCCCAGGAACACTTCCAGTGTGGCGAAGACGGCGGCTCGCACCCGTACCTTTCACATCACGTTTTGTTGCATTAATTTCAATTTTCATTTGCTACTCCTTAATATAAATCTGCATTCCGCGACCAGACTGCAGCAGTTTATTGGTCAACATGACCAAATTCATTACTCCATAAAAAGTGAACTTACGGAGTCGCCTTGGCTTATTCGACGAATCGTTTCAGCCAAAAGCTCAGCAACGCTAAGTTGCCTAATTTTTTTGCATGCCATTGCCGCTTTGTTTAGCGGAATGGTATTGGTTACAACTAATTCATCCAATTCAGATTCAGTAATAATTTTTGTGGCTTCACCTGAAAGGATGGGGTGAGTTGCATAAGCCACTACTTTTATAGCACCATTCTTTTTTAAAGCAGCCGCAGCTTCACAGAGCGTATTTGCGGTATCAACCATATCATCAATAATGACGCAGGTTCTGTTTTCCACTTCACCGATAATATTCATAACTTTAGACACGTTTGGCTTAGGCCTACGTTTATCAATAATAGCAAGATCGGAGCCTAATTGTTTAGCGCAAGCTCTTGCTCTAACAACACCACCCACATCAGGTGACACCACAACAAGATTTTTATGATTTTGTTCAAGCAAATCTTTGAGAAGTACAGGTGTTGCATAAATATTGTCTACAGGAATATCAAAAAATCCCTGAATTTGGTCGGAATGTAAATCCATAGTAAGCAGTCTATTTACACCAACACTTGTAAGCATGTTTGCTACAACTTTTGCAGTAATTGCAACACGCGCTGATCTTGGTCTTCTGTCTTGTCTTGAGTAGCCAAGATAAGGAATTGCCGC
>CAIKAH010000048.1 GCA_903825355.1 uncultured bacterium
CTCTTGCCTCTCCCGCTGCTAGTAGCAGCTCCCAAGCTTGCAGCTTCACTACTGCGCATGATAGCAAGTTGGCGTGCGGTTGGTAATTCGCCATGCAAGCTTGCAAGAGCAGCTTGTTGCTCAGGCGTTCTGAGTACCGTAATAAAATCACGTGTAGCTTGCGCGCCATATTTTTTGTAGCAGAATGGGATATTTCTGAATTGCTCTAATGATCGTGAAAGAGGTGCGGTGTGACCAGCAAGCTCGAGTGCGTGGAGTCTTCGTAAATTCTGAAGATGAACTTCTTCAGCTTGAAATAATGCATTCAATTCGGTGGTGAATCGTGTTACAGGTGCGTACAGTGTAGAGTTTGTTGCGGAAGCAACACTGCTAAGAGCGCTACCCGCAACATTCATGACAATCATATCGCCGATCATGGTGCCAACGATGTGGGCAATATCACGAGGTGTGAGCAGCTTGACTCGGTTATATACTTCTTGATGTCTTGCCGCCAGAGCTTCCATTTCAAGCGCGGACATGCCTTCAACTGGTATTAAATTAAGTGTATCAACTAGGCTACATGCAAATTGATTAGCACATGCATGAATCTTTTCTGTGGCGTTATTGAAGGCAACAGCAGCGCCGTAATGGTATGCATCGCCAATTACCGTTGAGACAGCACGGATTGGTCTAGAAATGCCGCCGATGATTGCTTCGCCCGTTACTTCACAAATCTCAAGGCCAGCTTCAACGCGTGGACACGTAATACAAAATTCTCTGATTGCTTGGGCAAGGCTGCGGCTGTTTTCCGAAAGAGCCGCAAATTGTGCTGCTTGATCGCCGCGACCAACAGCAGCTAGCTCAGTGCATATTGCTTGAGTACTTGATCCAAGATTGACGTACAGTTCTTGTGTGTGGCTAAAATTATTTACCGACACATCGTGAGCAGTTGCAAAGTTGCGCGTTTGTTTTGCGTGTTCTTCCGCTGCTTGGTCAGCAGGTTCATCGTCATCTATGATAATGCTTGGCACTTTTGCAGTGGCTGCAGCAGTTGATGGTTGTGGGCTACGCGGACGAACGCGTTTTAATTTTCCATCATCCTCTTCATCATCTGCAGCTGCCTCATCATCTGAATCAGGTGTCGTGCTGTCGGTAGCTCTTCTTTTTTGGCCATGGCTACTATGACTATGCCCGTGCCCCGGCGTAGCCTGCTCTGGTATTTGTGGCGGAATATGTGTGTATGCGGGGTCCGGCACGACGACAGGAACAATTACAATGGGTGGTGGCGGAGGGGTTGGAGTTGGTTGCGTTGTTGCTTGTGCAGGGGCTGGGACCGGGCGTGTAGCAGCAGGTACTGGTGCAGGAACAGGAGCTGCTTTTGGGATAGGGGCTGGTGCTGGCGCCGGAGCGGGAGGCGGTAGGGGGTGTGCTGCTTCATATGCCTTAATTAATGCAAGGGCATTTTTCAGTGCTTGCGAGTACATATAGGCTAGCGGTTTGGTGCCATGTAATTTGAAAGAATTCGTAGCTTCGGACTTGCAAAATGTTGCAAAATAATCTTCACGCGCACAGTGCTCTTTGATAGCACTTATGGTGGCGGGAAGTACGGTAGCACCACAGGTTTTTTGAATAAAATCCATGGCAACAAATCCGGTATTTGATTGCGTTAGCACAAGGCTATTGATCCATTTTTCTTGAGATAAAATACTTTTTTTGATGGTGTTGTTTGTCAAGGCTGAGTGATATAAAAACTTTGAAAAAAGCCGTGTTGCTGTGTATAGATTTTCGTAAAAGCGCAAGTTCTGCGGCAGATGTTTCTTAAAGCGTTCAGCACGAGCTTTGTCGCTGCTACCTGCAAACAGTGATTCCCATGTGCCAAACGAATCATAAATAGTTTTGCAAAGAGATTGTAGCCAGTCATTGAAAAACTCATTTGCTTGTGTCATATAAATGGCGGCAACAGAACTAACTTTAATATTTGTTTGCTGAGCAAGATTTGCATGCAAAAGAACAATCGAAGGGCTGTTTTTAGCATAGTCAAGTTGATCACAAGGCCACCGTTCTCCTGGTCCGTTTTCTTTTGCAGTATTGCAGGCATCATATATTTGCTTTTTGTTTCGTTCAAAAAAATCGGCACCAATTAGTTCTCCATCGTGGCATGTGAAGGCAGCCATCTCTGTTTGAAATTTTTTTGTTGCGCTAGGTGGAGGGACGCATGTTTTACGTGTTTCGGTAAAGGGCAAACTACAGAACTCTTTGGCTTTCTTTAAATCATCTCCTAGTTCCGTTTCATTTTGTTTTTCGTACTCTTGCCAGAAGGTTATGAAACGGTCTCGATTTGTTTGAGATGTTGTTTGATGACTAGGTGGGATGTTTGTTTTACAGTGGTTCCAGAAGTTATCTACTGCTTGTATTCGTTTTGCTTCAGCTTGTTTTGCAGCTTCTGCTGCTGCTTCTCGTTCTCGTTGTATTCGTTGGGCTTCTGCTTGTGCTGCTAGCTCTCGTTGTCTTACTATTGTGCAGTGCGCATTAAACTCGGCGGCTAGATTTGGATTGGCAGCAAGCAAATTTAGTTCTTCTTGATTCAGGTGCCCATACTGATGATTTGATTCCGGGCCCATGTGTTGAGATCGAAAATTACGGATGGGTTCATATTTTTTATTGAAATCTTCGATGGCATCACGTACTTCTCTTGGTGGAACAATATTGTAGTGCCAACGAAGTCTACGTAAATCTTCTTGGGTTTGATATATTTCCTCTGCCTCTTCAGGGGTGACTCCATCAATGCCTTTTGCCATTAGAGGAATTGTTCGAGTTTGGTGTCTGCGGTCACAATATTCTGTGGTACTATAGAATGCTTCTTCCCATGGATCTTCGTCACTACTACTTTCATCGCTATTATCGTCATCATAATAGCTTTGAGGTCGCGGTACTGCTGCACGTCTACCTGTGCAGAATTGTCTTTCTTGTTCATTATGATCATCGTCATCGTCAAAAACAGGCGAAGAAGGCAGCTGCGGTGGTTGGCGTTGTGCATTGAAGGCAGGGCGAGGGCGGCGGTCTCCAGTATAATAATCAGGATGGCTGTACCACGGATCAGTAGCGGGGTCTCTAAAAGGCCTTCCCGATGAGGTGCTTGGTGCTGGTGTGGTAATAGGACGTGATGGCTGGCTTGGGATACTGGATTGAGCAACGGGTGGAATGTGTCTAGCCACAGAGGGGGGTGTATGCGCAGGGGGTAGCCCTGTCGCTGGTTTATCGGTTGTTGCTGAAGCACGAGCAGCAGCTTGCCGTTCTCGTTCTTTTGCTTGATCTTCAGCCCATTGCTCAGCGCTTGCTTGCGCTTTTTTATGCATAGCGGATGCTTTTTCTGCGGCTTCTGGTGCAGTTGGATTATCCATAGCCGTAGGGGGGTTTGGTAGTATTGGAGTTGCATTAGTGCCTACTTCTGGGGAGACCAAGATAGTTCTATTCTGTCTTTGGTGTTCTATGTCCACATCAATGTCAGAAGTACTTGGTGCACGGCGAATTCTGGAAGATGGTGCTTCTTGAGAGGGAGAAGCTGGTGCACTAAGTACTTTATCTGCGTTCCCCAATCTTCTATCAAGTGCTGCTGGTGGTAAAGATACATCAGAATAATCAGTTGCTACAATGCCTGGGCTTTCCGTTGTCATGTCAGGGAAAGCAAGGCCAGGGCCAGCAAATTTTTCTTGTGGAATAGTTATGGGAGAGGAACTATTGCTTAAGCTTGATGCCTGAGCCTTGATTGGTGGTGTGTAACCAATTATTGCCTCAGGTTCTGGTTTGTCAAAATTAACTTTGATAGGATGCCCAAGGGCATCTGTAACGGAGCAGTTTGTAAGATTGACCACATGGCCCGTTAATGCCGATTTTGCTAAAGTTGGAGAAATATTTTCAGTTGGTAGTACCCAAAAATAAGCAGTTCCATTTGGTAATTTTGCAAACCCTTCATTTTTACAAACTAACGTTGTAGGAGGAAATTGTAAATGTCCACTAGGGTACAATAATACACCACAAGGTAAAAGTGCTGGGCCTGTAAGAAAAACTCTGTTGTCTTTCATGCCTGCAGATACATGTGAAGGAAGTGCGCTACTAGAAACATTAGCCGTTGAGCTGCTTCCACTCCTCTTGGCTGTATATAAACGACCGTGCTCCGCACCCTGCAGACCAAGAACAACTAGTAATGGCATCAGTGCCAGCAGTATTTTTTTACCCCGAATCATAAAGAACTCCATTTTTATGAACAAAATATACTAGGTTTATTATTTCATATTGAAAATTATTTAAAAGTTTTTATAAAAATATGCACAAATTGGACTTTTGTGCGTTCTCAGGTATAAAAGGGCGGGTAGTTGCTTTTCTGCTTTTGCCGGCATACACTCAGGAGCACACATTATTTCGCCTTATTGCTTGAAAGCTCTCCATGTTTTTTAATAAACCACTACATCCTGTGCGTGTTCCGCACGCGCTTGTATTGATACTTGGCCTCTCATGGCTGTACGCCGTCTGTTCGCAACTTACACTTTGGCTGCCATGCATGCCGGTGCCCGTTAGCCTGCAGCCGTTGCCGTTGTACTTGGCCACGTTCATGTTTGGGTGGCCAGCGGTGAGCGCGTATGTGCTTTATTTGGTACAGGGCGCGCTGGGGTTGCCATTCTTTGCAGCAATGCAGGGCGGCTTTATGCGGTTGCTTGGCCCAACGGGTGGTTACTTGATTGGTTTTTTATGCGCGATGATGTTTATTGCCATAGTGCGTGAGCATGTAAAAAAACGATGGTACTGCTTGCTTGCAGCGGTATATGTTGCAAACATACTGAGCTTTGGTGTTGGTTTATGGCGTCTTAGTTCTTTTGTTGCCGCATCAGAATTGCTTGCAACTGGGCTTTACCCTTTTTTATTGGGTGACATTGTGCTTAAGCCGCTCGTGCTGGTAAGCATTATGGGTATGTGGTTACGACGTAAGTAGCCCGCTCTTCCACCCCTGAAGGGGCGCCCATTCGACAAGCTCAGGGGGAGCGGGAAGAGCGCATCTTGCAACAAATAAATTGTGTAAAAACAAAAATCTGTAATTAAAAAAAAGCGAAGATTATCTAAGGGTTGCTTTCGTTGGCTGCTTTGTTATGTTTTCATATGAGCATATTTAGCAGCGAGGAGAGAAACTATGAAGTCCCCTGTTGTTGTTGTTGTAGGTACTCGACCTGATGCAATAAAATTACTTCCCATTTATATGGCATTAAAGCAGCAGCAGCTGCCAACACTGTTGTGTGCAACCCACCAACATGCCCACATGCTTGATCAAGTTTTGCAACTGTTTAATACGCCCCCCGATACATCCCTTAACGTTATGGTGGCTGGGCAGTCGCTTTCTTATATTACTGCTGCTGTGCTGCAGCGTATTCAAACATTTTATGAAGATACTAAACCGTCCCTTGTGGTAGTGCAAGGCGATACAACAACATCACTTGCCGCTTCGATGGCGGCTTTTTATCAAGGTATTCCTGTTGCGCATATTGAAGCAGGGTTGCGTACGTATGATAAGCAATCTCCTTTTCCTGAAGAGATGAATCGTGTGGCTATTGGGCAGCTAGCACAGTATCATTTTGCACCAACGCCATTAAATGTAGCTGCATTATTGCATGAGGGCGTGCCATATACAAAGGTGCATTGTGTGGGTAACACGGTGGTTGATGCCTTACAACATGTGCAGACATTATTACATACGCAGCAGGTACAGATTGCTCCAGCGTTGCAAGAGCTTCTTGATGATGCGGCAGCGCATAAGAAAAAAATAGTTCTTGTAACTACTCACCGTCGCGAATCATTTGGTGCTGGGTTGCTAGCTATTATGCAGGCGGTGAAAATATTAGCGCTGCAATATACTGATCATCTTTTTATTGTACCTATGCACCTTAATCCCGTAGTGCGTGATGCGATTGCTACTACACAGTTAATGACTACTCCTGGTATTGTTTGCGTTGAGCCGCTAGCCTATCATGAATTAGTCTCAGTGCTGGAGCGTGCAGCGTGGGTAATGACAGACTCTGGAGGTATTCAAGAAGAAGCGCTATGTCTTGGCAAGCACGTTGTGGTAATGCGTGAAAAAACAGAACGCGTAGAACTGCTTTGGGAGGGAAGGGGAGTGTTAAGTGGAACAACAGAAAAATCTATTCTAGCGGCCGTGCATAGGATTATGCAACGCTGTAATGATGATGATAATAAGTGTTATGTATACGGTGATGGACAAGCGTCCCGGCGCATTGCATCAATTTTAAAATTGGGTATGATGTCTGCGGCAGCACCATAGAATATTTTACTAGGAGAACAAACCACATGAAACGTATATCTGTTTTGGGACTTGGCTATATTGGTTTACCAACGGCTATTCTTGCTGCTCAAGCAGGATATGAAGTATGTGGTTATGATATTGATCAAGAAAAAGTTAGGCAGATCAATGCTGGCAATCCCGTTATTTTTGAACCAGAAATTAGCGACCGCTTATGGAAGGCTTTGCAGGGGGGCTTTTTTAAAGCAGCTCATGAATTGCAATATGCGGATTGTTTTGTGATCGCGGTACCGACCCCGTTTAAAGAGGGCAATCGTGCCGATTTAACCTATGTATTTCAAGCTGCTGAAGCTATAGCCAAACGTTTAATGCCCGGCAATTTGGTGATTCTTGAATCAACCGTACCTGTTGGCACTACTGAACAAGTAGCACAGTGTCTTGCAAAGAACTCCGACCTTATTCTTGGTAAAGATTTCTTTGTTTCACATGCCCCTGAGCGCGTACTCCCAGGACGTATTTTTAAAGAACTAGTTGAAAATGACCGTGTGGTTGGCGGAATCTGCCAACAAGCATGCCGTCTGACGCAACTATTCTATAGCAAATTTGTTAAAGGCTTTATTCATGTGACGGATGATAAGTCTGCTGAAATGATTAAATTAATTGAAAATGCGAGCCGTGATGTGCAAATAGCACTTGCTAATCAAGTAGCGAGCATGTGTAAGGCTGCTAATCTTGATCCGTACCATGTGATTGAACTGGCAAACAAGCATCCACGGGTAAAACTGCTCACCCCCACCTGCGGCGTTGGAGGCCATTGTATTGCAGTTGACCCATGGTTCTTGATTGAGACCTTTCCTGCCGAAACGCAGCTCTTGCAAGTTGCGCGTGCTATTAATGATGAAAAGCCATTAACTATCATTAAACAGGTGCTTGAGCGTGCTGCAGAGTTAAAACGAAACAGTATTGCACGTCCTAAAATATTTGTGATGGGGCTTGCTTTTAAGCCAGATGTAGATGATGTGCGCCAGTCTCCCGCCTTGCATATAGCTAGTGTCCTACAGACGCATTCTGATGATCTAGAGCTTAAAGTATATGACCACAACGTACCGCTTAGTATTTTACAAAAATATAATTTTGATGTTGCTTCTGATGTGTGGCGTGGTATTGCATGGGCAGACATGGTATTGGTGTTGGTAAAACATAAAGAATTTTCATTAATGCACCAAGATGTATTTTGTGGCAAAGTGGTTATTGATACATGTGGGTTGTTGTATGAAATGCAGTCGCGCCAGTCACGAGCCATTCTTGAAGGTGCAGCGCGCGTTGATACGCCATTCTGGAAAACGGGTGTAATGAAAGACATAGCATGAACCAAGTGTTATTGCACCGTGGTCAAATTAAGGTGCACGAAGTAAGTGCGCCGTTGGTTGATGATCATTCGGTGCTAGTGCGTGTGCATTATTCGTATATTAGTACAGGAACCGAAGCAGCTACAGTTGCGGCCTCAACCGAGTCATTGGTAAGAAAATTTTCAAATAATATGACCGGAAGCACCCATAAATTTATGGGTGCGGTAAAAGAGCATGGCCTAGCAAGTACATTTGCCCTGATGAATGAACGACAGCATAAACATTTGCCGCTGGGGTATGCGTGCTCCGGCCAGGTAGTTGCTACCGGCACCCGTGTTGATGGTGTTTATCCAGGTGATTTTGTGGTGTGTGCTGGTGCTGGTTTTGCCAGTCACGCTGAAATGGTTGCGGTGCCACAACAGTTAGTGGTCGTAGTAAAAAAGCCTGCCATGCTTAAACAAGCAAGTATCACTACGATTGGGGCTATTGCATTACAAGGTATACGCCGTGCACAGCTTGAGTTGGGACAATCAGTATGTGTTATAGGGCTGGGTCTTATTGGTCAAATAACGGTACAGCTCGCAAAGCGTGCTGGTTGCACTGTGTATGCTATTGATCTACGTCAAGATCGGTTAGCATTGGCCAAACAAGGTGGCGCTGATGTGTGCCTTAACCCATTGACCGATGATATTGTCAAAGAAATAGAAATAAGAACAGCACACCATGGCGTTGACGCTTCAATTATTACCGCTGCGGCAAGTACTGGCAACATTATTCAACAGGCAATGCAAACAACGCGCCGTAAAGGCAAGGTAGTGCTTGTTGGTGATGTGAAAATAGATTTTGATCGTGAGCCTTTTTATTCTAAAGAGATAGATCTTCTCATTTCATGCTCATATGGTCCTGGTCGTTATGATGCATCATATGAGCGTGAAAGCAAAGACTACCCCTATGCCTATGTGCGCTGGACTGAACGCCGCAACATGGCATATATTTTGGAACTGATTGAGCAGGGCCTTTTACGTATCGATCCTCTCATTACAGGTGAGTATCCGTTGCATGATGCGGCTACCGGGTATTCCTTCTTGCAGAAGACGGGAGCCCTTGGCATTGTATTGCGCTACTCCCCAGAAATGACTGTTGAAGAAGCAATAAAAAAACCAATCGTTGTACCTTCCAGGGCATTTAAAGCAATCACTACTGGTGTGCGCTTGGCAGTAGTTGGCGTAGGTGGCTTTGCTAAAGTGCGCTTGTTACCCATGCTTAAAGGTATACCTAAATTAACGATTCATTCGATAGTTGATACTGATGCTGCTAATGCTATGACGGTTGCGCAGCAATATGGCGCGCTGCGCGTAGGGAACGATTTACGAAAAGTAGCTGCAGATGATGATGTAAACGCGGTGGTAATTGCTACGCCACACGCTCAGCATGTTGAGCAGGTAAAGTTATGCTTGCAAGCTGGCAAAGCAGTACTCGTAGAAAAGCCCTTGGCAGTAACCAATGAGCAGCTGCTGGATATGAAAATATTCTTGCAAGAGCGCCCGCAATCGTTTTTTATGGTTGATTTTAATCGTTCCTGGGCTCCTTTTAATTTGGATATTAAAAAAGCGATTAACGGACGCACTAATGCGTTGATGATTAGCTACCGTATGAGTGGCAACTATTTACCTAAAGATCATTGGATTCAAAGTGAGCTGCATCGTGGACGTATTGTTGGTGAAGCATGCCACATCTTTGAACTGTTTTGCTTTTTGACTGATGCGCAGCCAGTATCGGTACACGTTGCTCCTTTGCGTCACCAGACCAGTGATTTGCCGATTACTGACAATATTTATGCAACAGTAACCTTTACCGATGGCTCTGTGTGTAGCTTGTTGTACACTGTTCTTGGTCACGGATCAGCAGGTAAAGAGTACATGGAAGTGTATGTTGATGGTAAAACGATTATTCTGGATGATTATTACACGCTCAAGGGCTATGGCTTACCAGCAACATTTTCTAAAAAAGCTACCAGGCAAGATAAGGGCCACGAAGCCTTATTTGAGTCCTTTTTTAAAGCTGCTACGGTGGAGCCGTTATCGTTACCCGTGTCTTATGAACGAGCATTGATGGCAACGGAGATTTCGCTTGTGGTTGATAAGCTTGCACGTCAGGGTGGGGGCTTTGAAGTTATGGAGCATTTATAAAATAAAAAAAGAGCCGGAATAAAAAATTCCGGCTCTTTTTTTAGATAGCTTTTGTTAAAGAGAAAGTTGAGCAAATGCTTTTTTTAGATCGCTAAACACTTTGTTTAAATCATTAGAAATAAGTGCCGTTTCGCTGAGTACTTCTAAAAATGCCGTATCTCCTCGCCAGCGAGGTACGGTGTGCACGTGCAAGTGGCCGGGAATGCCCCCGCCACCGGCAGAACCGAGGTTAATGCCTACGTTAAAACCTTCGTTATACAACACTTTTTTGCTCACAACCAAAGCATTGTTAATGGCCTCCATTATCTCACTGCGTACTAGTGGTGAAAGTTCATCAAGCCAGCCTTTATGTTCGTACGGCAGTACCATTAAATGGCCCGCGTTGTAGGGGTATAAATTCATCATGACAAAGCAGTGCTCATAGCGTTTTAAAATAAAATATTTGTCATCATCATTGGCAGCTACTTGTTTGCAAAATACACAATCATCAGGCCCTGATGGTTTTGGGGTATTGGTGTTTATTTTTTTATTGTCACTTGCCTGTGTTACATAGGCATTGCGCCATGGTGCGTATAATTGTTTCATGCTAATCCAAATGTGTTGATAATGGTATGTTCAAATACGTCTGTTTGCATACCCCCAACGAGACGTTTTTGCTCTTTCCCCTCACGAATAAATAAAAATGAAGGTACGCTTTGCACGCTACGTGCTTGTAAGAATTTAAGTGTAGCATCAAATGCGCCGGTTGAGTTTTCTATATTTAATTTTAGAAACGCTATTTTGCCCGCATATTTTTTTGCTAAAGCATCAACCACCGGAGCCATTTGTTGGCAAGGGCCACACCACGTTGCAAAGATATCGAGGACTACTGGCAAAGGGTTGTTGATAATGAATCGCTCAATGTCGGCAGGGGTGAGAATCTCATATACTTTCCCGCTCTTTATCGCCCCTTGGGCTTCGTCTTTCGACAGGCTCAGGATGAGCGGTTTTGTTTGTTTTTTTGTATTAGATTCTTTATCTGATTGTGTGCTGGTGCGTGCTACTTGCTCCGCTCCTCCTGAGCTCGTCGAAGGACGAAGCGCGCTAGCGCGAGAAAGAGCGGATGTTGAAAATCCTATTCCCTTCAAAAAGCTTATTGTTTGTAATGCAGCCTTGCAGCCATCTCCAGCAGCTGTAATTGCTTGTACAAAGGTGCTATCACATACATCACCGGTGGCAAAAATACCGGGAACGCTGCTTTCTTGATGGTTGTGGAGGGTGATAAAGCCGCGTGGATCGAGGGCAAGTTGGTCTTTGAAGAGCATTGTATTTGGTTTTGAACCAATAGCTAAAAATACACCGTCAGTTGCAACTGCTTGATTATTATCAAGCAGCACGCTAGTGACGCCATCTTCGTTGCCATTAATCTGTTTTAGTTGCCTATTGTAGAGTACTTTTACATTCTTTCGTCTCAGTACTGCGTCACGCTGTTTAGTATCTTTTGCCCTGAAATTATCTTTGCGTACAATAATTACTACTTCATCTGCAATATCCGCTAAGTAGGCAGCTTCGGTAATTGCAGCGTCCCCGCCCCCAACGATTACTACCCGTTTATGTTTGAAGAGAGCCCCGTCGCAGACAGCACAGTTGCTAACTCCCTTGCCCCAAAACGCATGCTCGCCAGGAATGCTAAGTAAATTGGGTTCGGTGCCGGTGGCAATAATCACACTTAGTGCTTTTAGGGTTTTTTTGATAGTTGGATCTTGTGTTGACACAGTATGAATGACACGCGGCCATTGCGAAAAATCAACGCTAGTAACCTGCTCTGTCGTAATAGAGGCTCCTGCTTGGAGTACCTGATTCTTGATGCTAGCTATAATGTCAGCCCCTGCTGCTTTTTCTACTCCTGGCCAATTTTGTACTGCATGTGATTGAGCCAGCGCGCCACCAGGCTTGCCCCCTTCAATAACCAGCGTAGGAATTTGTGCCTGTAGGCTATACAAAGCGGCCGTTAGCCCTCCTACCCCTCCACCTAAAATAACAAGGGGATATGGATGGCTATTTGGGCTGATGGCGTTAAGTGAAAGACTTGCTGTGGTGTCAGAACGTGTGCATCCACCAGTGATGCACACGCTTATAACTGCTATAATAAATAAAAAATTTCTTGAAGTGATAACTTTTTGTATGAGCATGATTTTCTCCGTTAAAAGAACATGCTCTAGAATACAAAGGCTATATTTCAAAAGCAAAACTTATCTATTTTAAGCCAATCCGCCGATATCTTGGACGCTGTCGCTTTCCTCGCTGTCATCTTCCTGTACTTTTTGTCGGGGCGCTTTTTTTGATGGTTGTTCAGTTCCATCATCTTCATTCATGGTTATTGCTGAAGATTCTCGTTTACCATTCCGTTTTGATGATAGCTTTTTTAGGTCTCTTTCTAGCTTTTCTACCTTGCGGGTACTTTTTTCAAGTTTACTTTGCAAGCTTGAAATTTGTTCTTCAAAGCCCTTTTGTTTATCCCTAAGCGTGCGTAGGTCATTAGCAAAAGCACGTTTTGTTTCACTTATCTGGTCACGTAAATCATCTACGCGGTCAGCAAGTCGGTCGATACTGCGTCCGCTTCCGCTATCACCTCCACCGCTTCTGTTACCACTATTAGCGATAGAACTGCCAAGAACACTCCCCATTAGAGACCCTCCTAGGGAGCCAGCGAATGCATCGCCACCACGACCAAACAACGGCGCTGTTGCGTAGCCAAGGAATAGTAGGGCTGTGGCAATTAATGTTTGGTTTTTAAGTGAAATCATACTATCTCCTTATGGTTTTTTGCGTAAAATTAAAATTCCCAAAGCCATAACGCCAAACAGTAGCACAATAACAAGTGCTACCAGTGCCATGAAAAGAGTGCTCTGTCCCTGTCCTTGTTGAGCCTGTGCAATTTTGCGATCTATCTCCCGTCGATCCATCTCTCGCTCAAGCTGGTTAACACGTTGTCGTTCTTGTTCGATGCGTATTTGATCAGCATCAGTACTTGCTTTGCTGTGAGAACTTCCCCCGATAATCGCGCTTCCCACCATACTTCCTACAAGTGATCCAGCAAAAGCCCCTCCCTCGCCGCGTGCTAATACAACCTGCTGTACGATTACAATCAATAAAAGTGAACATAAAATACAACGATAATTCATGCATTTCCCCCCAGAAAAACATTAACGTCTGTGTTTAAAGCGATACACTACTCATAGTGTAGTCTTAGATTACTGATAGCGGCTAAATACAGTCAATATATTGGCCAGGACAGCTAAAACAGCGCGCCCGGAAAGGATCGCTCATGAATCATATGTTTAAGCTTTTACACGATGAGCTAGTACGGCAAGAATCGTGCATTAGTCTGATTGCCTCGGAAAATTATACGAGCTCGGCTATTTTGGCGGCAACAGGAAGCGTGCTTACTAATAAATACGCCGAGGGGTACCCAGGCAAACGTTATTATGGCGGGTGTGGGGTTGTTGATAAAGTCGAGCTTTATGCCATGGAGCTTGGTAGAAAATTATTTAAGTGCGATCATATTAACCTCCAGCCACATGCGGGTGCAAGCGCTAATTTTGCGGTGTTTTTAGCACTTCTTAAACCAGGGGACACCGTGCTAGCCATGAATCTTGCTGCTGGGGGGCATTTGACACATGGACATAAAGTTAATTTTTCGGGCAAGCTCTACCATTTTGTGCACTATGGCGTTAATCAACAGACCCAGCAGTTGGATTATGATGAAATAGAGCGCTTAGCAAAAGAATGTCAGCCAAAATTATTGATTGCTGGTGCTTCTGCGTACAGTCGTTTAATGGATTACGAGCGCTTGGCAGCAATAGCAAAAAGCGTTGGGGCTTATTTTATGGTTGATATGGCGCACATTGCAGGGCTGGTAGCGGCTGATTTAATTCCCAGCCCAGTGCCGCATGCCGATGTAGTGACGAGCACGACACACAAAACATTGCGAGGTCCACGGGGGGGGATGATTTTATGTACAGCGCCATTGGCTGCACTTATTGATAAAGCAGTGATGCCTGGTAGTCAGGGAGGCCCATTAATGCATGTGGTAGCAGCAAAGGGGGTCGCATTTGAAGAAGCACTTGAGCCGGCATTTAAAGCTTACAGCCAACAAGTTATTGACAATGCAGCACATATGGCTAGAGCTTTTAATGACCTAGGCTACAGTTTGGTAGCAGGTGGCACCGATACGCATTTAATGCTTATTGATTTACGCCACACCCCACACGGGCCACTGCACGGCAATGAAATTGAAGTATTGCTTGAATCGTGCAACATCATTGTTAACCGCAATGCTATTCCGTTTGACCTATTGCCACCAACAGTGACAAGCGGCATTCGTCTGGGAACACCCGCTATGACTGCACGAGGTATGCAGCTGGATCAAGCTGAGCAGCTGGTACAGTTGATTGATACTGCTATTAAAAATCGCACAACCCCGAGTGCGCTGGAGTCTATTCGCATGGCAGTTGCTGCGTTGTGTAAACAATTTCCGGTTTATAAAAATAAGCAGGCCATGGCTACGGCTTATGATTCTAGGGAGCGTTCTTTATGATTTCTTATGCAGATTTTGAAAAAGTGGATATTCGGGTAGGGACCATTATAGCAGCTGAAGTGTTTCCTGAGGCAAAAAAGCCGGCGTATAAACTCATCATAGATTTTGGTTCAGAAGTAGGGGCGAAGCGATCGTCAGCTCAGATTACCAAGCATTATATGCCCGCCCAGCTGGTTGGCAAGCAAGTGCTTGCTGTGGTTAATTTTCCTCCACGCCAAATTGGCCCTTTTATGTCTGAAGTACTTACACTTGCTTTACCTGACGGTGCTGACGGGGTGGTGCTGCTTGCCCCTGATCAAAAAGTTCCTAATGGCGGCAAGATGTTCTAGTTGCGCCTAATTACTTGTTCTAGATCAGGTCATTATGATAACCTGCGGGTATTGTAGTGATCTGGTCATGTCTTTAAGGGGAAAAGCTATGCAAAACAACAACTCAACCGCGCGATTAGTTAAAGGATTTTTGGCAACTGTTATTGGTGCTATGCTCATCATAGCGAGCTATAAAATCATTCTAAAAATGCTGCTGTTCTTTGGCGGGGTTGTTCTTCTGCGCCGTGGGCTGGTAATGCTCAACAGCGCAGAATTTGAACGTATTATCGATGGGGTTAAGGGAATTTTCAATAGAATTTTTTCTTAATCAAAAAGAATCTTCATCTATGGTATTGTTTGTAAAATTAACTTTAGCGCCGTAAACATCCTGACGACGTGCTTGTGCAGGGATCTTGCATATAGGGCATTTTCTTTGCAACGGCAAGCAAGTATTTAAACAACCACGACAAAAAATATGCTCACAGTTTTTGATGACGCCTATCCGAACGTCATCCGCAAACTCTTCAAAACAGATGCCGCATAGATCGACAGGATTCCGTTGAGCAGAAGAAGACTGAACGGCGTGGCGGGCGGCGCTTGCAATACTGATGGGCGCTGGTGGATAGTTTGATTTTATGGTATTAAACCAGAAATCATATTCAGGAGTGCCACTAGCAAACTTACAGGTGGATGTACCAAAATAATCTTCCTTGAAATAACGACCATTCAGACCATAGCGCTGATTGTTAAACTGTTCATAAGGATCATAGTCCCAATGAGGAGTAGTATAAGTCCAGCCAGTAGTGCTTCCATACGAAGTCTCGTGAGGTTGAGCGGTTGGTTCGATGGTATTAAACCAGAAATCATACTCTGGGGTGCCAGGAGCAAATTTACAGGTGTATCGGCCAAAATACTCTTTTTCAGTTTGGTGGCGGCCAGTGCTATAGCGTTGTGCAGTGTACCGTTCGTATGGATCATAGTCCCATTTTGCTGTGCTAAATGTCCATCCTGCTGTTCCACGCCAATAGGATGTTCTATGAGGCTTTGGAATATGAATAGTGCTTGGTAAGCTGTCGAAATCAGCAAAGCCAAGTTTTAAGCCAGAATACAGTGCTTGTAGCCCTAAGAGGATGCGGTACATATTCTTCTGCGCTTGGGCCTCAGGTTTATCTGCGGCAGTGGTATAATTGCGCAGTAATCGCAGCAAAGACATTATAGAACGCGCTCCAAAATTCAGCTTGCGCGGGAATTCATTGGCGTATCCGGCATCACCATGAACTACGCTGCTGAATATACCGCAAACTCCTTCAGCAGCAGCTGAGGCGCGTATTGTTGCTGGCGTTGTCCCAGGTTCTTCAGTGTTTGTAGGAGCGGTAGATGCCTCGCGAGACAGTTCTTGTTGTGGCTTGCACAGGGCTGCAATATGTTTGCAAAATTGTACCGTGTCTACCCCGGCCCAGATTAAATCAATAGAATGTTCATCTTGTGGGTGAGATAAAATGTAGCAAAGCTCTTCAATGCAACGAATAAGCGAAATCAGAGCCTTTTTTGCTTCGGCGGGCCTTGAGAAATCATCGCGTAAGCGGTGTTCAAGCGGTACTAAAGCGGCGCGCAATAATGTGGTTACAAGACCAGTAGCAGCAATCCATTTTGTACTACTTTCTTGAAAGATATATGGGTTTTGCGATTGGTATACACAATAGTTATTTTGGCAGGTATGACTTATTTCAACTGGCGTTAATTTTATGCCGCCGTCATGCCATACAAAGCGTGCATTGCCAAACTTGAAAAGGGTATTTTTGCTATAAGCAGGAGAGTTGTTACTCACTAAGATGATAGAGAGGGCAACAAAAATGCGATGTAAATGTTTCATGCAGCTCATTTTTTGTCTTTTGGTTAGGGGGTATCAGATAAGATCTTATTTGCTTGATTGATGACCTTGAATTTTTCAGGATCTCCACCTTTATCAGGGTGATGTTCTTTTGAAAGCTGCAAATAGGCTTTGCGAATGTCACGTTCAGTAGCGGAGCTAGAAAGGCCAAGATTCTGGAGAGCGTATCCTCTTGCCTTGCTTGGTTCCTTGTCTACTACATCGGTTGGAATCATCATACCGACTTTCCACGTTGGTGCAGGAGCCGGAGGGGGGTTGTATCTTGATTGATTGCCGCTTCCGCTCGTATTACCGCCAAAGAAATTTCTGAAAAAGTTTTCAGAATAATCATCAGGATTTGGCTGGCTGTAGGTGTTAGACTGTGGTCTACTACTTGTAGTATATTTTGGTCTTTCTACATTATACCAAAAATCGTATTCAGGCGTTCCTTTAGCGAAATTACAGAATCTCGTGCCAAAGAAATCCGCTCTTGTTTTAGGACTTTTCATGTAAGCATCATAGGGGTCATGATCCCAATGCGGACAACTAAACGTCCAGCCTGTTGTGCTGCCGTGTCGCGTTTTATGCGGTTCAGTGGGTCTAGGCGGTACTGTAGAGGGCCGAGATGGCTTATGAGCTCCACAGCATGGACACTGAGAAATCGTGAACCATGTAACCCCACAGCGACATTTCCATTCACTTGCAGAAGAATTTGCGCCGGGGGCTGAAGGGCCTGATGTTGATCTTGGTGGTGGAGTGTAAGACGTATTTGGTACTGAATATGCGCAACCAAACCCATCACAGAATATATGGGACACTGGATTTGCAAACCTAGAACCTGAATTCCGATGGCCACAGCTCGGACAAGTCCAGTCTCGAGGGGTTCGTTTTTGCTCTGCATTAGGTGCAGCTGTTGGATAGTTTGGTCTTATGGTATTGTACCAGAAGTCATATTCGGGAGTGCCGCTAGCAAAGTTACAAGTATGTTTACCAAAATAATCTTCCTTGAAATAACGACCATTCAGACCATAGCGTTGATTGTTAAACTGTTCATAAGGATCATAGTCCCAATGAGGAGTAGTATAAGTCCAGCCAGTAGTGCTTCCATACGAAGTCTCGTGAGGTTGAGCGGTTGGTTTGATGGTATTGTACCAGAAATCATACTCGGGGGTACCATGAGTGAATTTGCAAGTATAGCCACCAAAATACTCTTTTTCAGTTTGGTAGCGGCCAGAATTATAACGTTGTGCAACGTATCGATCATATGGATCATGATCCCATGTTGCGGCACTAAATGTCCATCCTGCCGTTCCACGCCAATAGGATGTTCTATGAGGATTTGGAATATGAATAGTGCTTGGTAAGCTGTCGAAATCAGCAAAGCCAAGTTTTAAGCCAGAATACAGTACTTGTAGTCCTAAGAGGATGCTGTACATATTCTTCTGTGCTTGCTGTTCTGGTTTGGCTGCCGCAGTAGAATAGTTTCGCAATAATCGTAAGAGCGACATAATAGAGCGTGCGCCAAAATTCAACTTACGCGGGAATTTGTTGGCGTATTTATCATCGCGGTGAACTAAGCTGCTGAATATACCGCAAGCACCTTCGGCAGCAGCTGAGGCGCGTATTGTTGCTGGCGTTGCCTCAGGTTCTTCAGTGTTTGTAGGAGCGTTAACTGCCTCTGTTGACAGTTCTTGTTGTGGCTTGCACAGCGCTGCAATATGTTTGCAAAATTGTACAGCGTCTACTCCGGCCCAGATTAAATCAATAGAATGTTCATCCTGTGGGTGAGATAAAATGTAACAGAGCTCTTCAATGCAGCGAATAAGCGAAATAATCGCTTTTTTTGCTTCGGCGGGCTTTGAAGTGTCATCACGCAAACGGTGTTCAAGTGGTACCAAGGCAGCGCGCAATAATGTGGTTACAAAACCAGTAGCAGCAATCCATGTTGTAGTACTTTCTTCAAAGATATACGGGTCTTCCCAATAGTATTGACAGTTATTTTCGCAGGTATGACTTTTTTCAACTGGTGTTACTTTTATCCCCCCGTCATGCCATGCGACTCGTGCGTTGCCAATGGTAAAAAGGGTATTGGCGCTCAAGGTAGCGGGAAAGCTACTTGTTAATAAAAGAGAGAAAATAATAAGAATATGCTTTAAGTGCTTCATGGTGATATTTTGTTAGTTCGCGCTTAGGGTTTAGGATGTGTTTTTTTTATCTCTTCCAAAATAGCGTTTGCTTCACTGATTATTTTGAATTTTTCTGCAAATATAACTTGTTCAGCAGGAGTTGCTTTATCAGGATGGTATTTGAGCGCTAATTTTTTGTACGCAGTTCGTGCCTCAGCGTCAGTAGCTGTTCTTGGTAGTTCAAGATTTTCGCATGCCATATCACGTACTACCTGATGGGCCCCTTGTACGTTGTTGTAAACAGCATCAAGTAATTTATCGGGAATCATGGTCCCCGGTTGCCAGCTTGCTGGTCTTTGGTAGGTCCCGAAGTGGTGATAGCCCCCATGATTGGTGTAATTATTGTCATCTTCATCGCCAGAATCATCAAAATGAAATCCAAATCCGCTGAAAAAATCTCTAAACGGATTGTACCCCCTAGGAGCAGTTCGTACTTTATTGTACCAAAAGTCATATTCTGGCGTATCATAATCAAATTTGCAGTATTGTTTTCCAAAATATGCTTCAAAATCAGCTTTTGAGTATCCATTAGCAGGTTCTGGGTGCGCTTGCTTAAAGCGCTCATAAGGATCGTGTGTCCAGCATCGTGATTCAAAGCGCCATCCAGTAGTATCGCCGAAGGAGGTGTGGTGGGGGTTTCTATTAGCTTCGGTTGGTTCAAAATGAGCAAGGCCAAATTTTACGCTCGAGTACAAAGCTTGTAGGGCCATGAGCGCTACATAGATATTACGCTGTTTGTTATTTTCTTCTCCTCCTGGAACGTCATTGAAATTACGTAAGAGACGTAAAAATGATATAGCTGAACGTGCACCAAAGTTTAGTTTGCTTGCATTTCGTAAAATTTCAGTATTAAAATTGGCGTTGTTCTTGCCTGGAATAGTCATAGAAACGGTAGCGCAAATGCCCTCAAGTAAGGCTGATGCTTGGCGAGGAGTGAGTCCACTAGATTTGATAGACACTGTTTCTGTTGCTTCATTTTCTGGGGTAGGTGAAGCTTTGCATGCAGCTACGACATACTTGCACGTTTGTGCAGCATCAACTATAGCCCAGGTAAGGTCTATAAGGTGTTCATCGTTTGGATGCTTGAGTACATAACAAATTTCTTCAACACAGCGCACCAGCGAGATAAAGGCTTTTTTAATGTTGCCACTGGCTGAATTATCATTAAGCAAACGGCTTTCTAAGGGGACCAGTGCGGCCCGAATGACAGCCGCGGCCATGCCTGCTACCCAAAGGCGATCAGTAGTTTTGTTCTTGAAAATGTATGGATTATTGTATAAATCATACGGGGTGCTAGCCTTAGTATTACGCGTTATTTTAATGCCGTAATCGTGAATGACAAAGCTTGCGCTGCCAATGTTAAAGCCGGCTCCCGTTCCCTTGCCATTAGCTGAAAGGGTTGTAATAGTGAGCGAGAAAACGAGTAATAGATATGCGAAAAAACGTGATGGTGTCTTTAAATGCATGTGTTTTTACCTGAAAAAATAATAATGTTTAGATAGTTGCTAACTGAGTGGAGTAGTTTACCTAAGAAAATTAATCAGACAACAAACAGGGATAAATGACGGGAAAAAGGGCATTTCGCTCACTGATGATAAGATTTTAGAATTTAGGAGCGCCATAGCTTTGGTGAATTATCTTTACTGGCCATGCCAGCTGATCCTTAGCGAAAGCTGGCGTCCCCAGGGGGATTTGAACCCCCGTTTACAGGATGAAAACCTGGTGTCCTGGACCGGGCTAGACGATGGGGACGCTACAAAATGTCAGAATTATGAAATGTTGTTCATCCAAACAAAAGGATGACTGCGCCAGGCATAGCTCATGAGAGCGAAGACTGGTGAGCCGCGTAGGAATCGAACCTACGACCCACAGCTTAAAAGGCTGTTGCTCTACCGACTGAGCTAGCGGCTCAAAATTTCAAAGCGTGTTTTTAAAAAAAATCACGTCAACGAAAGAAAGTATATCAGATATTTTTTAAAAAAGAAAAGCGTTTTCTACATATTTTTATACAAATTTAATCTTGTTGCTATTTGGCAAGACGCGTAGAAACGTTGTTTTAGGGCTTAAAAATAAGGATTGCTACCCAAGCAGTTTGCTGCAAACGAAGCAGTAGATCAAAACACCCAGCACGTCCATTAGTGTTGCTAAAAAGGGTGCTGCACTATGTGCGGGATCCATATCAAAACGTTCAAGCATGATGGGGATTAATGCTCCTAGTGCCATTGAGGTGACAACGATTAAGAAGAGTGAAAGACTAATGATAAAGGCGCTTAGTAATTCGTGGCAGGACCAGTATACCCGGATAAAAGAAACAATACTTAAAACAAACGACATCAGCATGCCGATATTGACTTCACGTAAAAAGACTTTGTATGCATTGCGCCGTGATATTTCACGTGTAGTGAGGCCGCGAATTACTACGGTTGCAGATTGGTTTCCTGCATTGCCTCCAGTTCCGATAAGCATGGTTAAAAAGACCGCAATAATCGTATATTTGCCGATTAAGTCATTATATGAAGACAAAATAATACTGGAAAGGCTTTGTAAGATAAGCAGCCCTACCAACCAGATACCGCGTTGCCAGACTTGTCGCATGATTGGTGTTGCAAAATAACCTTGGTCAACAGGAATAAGACCAAACATTTTGTAAACGTCTTCGCTGCCTTCTTCTTTGATAATTTCAAATACATCATCGGCTGTAATAACCCCCAGAAAGTGGTTGTGCTTATCTACGACTGGTACGTACAGAAGGCCATAATGATGCATTTGGTTTGCAACATCTTCTTGGTCTTCGTCTACCGATACCACTAGTTCATTCGGGCTCGTTATTTGAACCAAGTGTGTTTCAGGTTTACTGAGTACTAATTTATCAAGTGTAACGTAGCCAACCAATACGTTATCTTTATTGGTGACATAGATTCGTTGCATAATTGTTTTAGTATGGCTTAAGCGCTGGAGTAATTCTACGCAGCGACGCACAGTAAACTCTTTGTGGAGCGTAATTACATCGCTGTTCATGCGCCCTCCTGCCGAGCGCGGATTAAAGCTTAAAAGCGATAAAATTTGATTGCGCTGTTTTGATTGCAACAGCTTTAAATATTTTTCTAAGTCTTCATCCGAGAGAAAATCAAATAAATCGGTCAATTCGTCAGCGGGCATGTTTTTAAGCAGTGTAGTTGCCTGATCTAGGTCAAGAGCCACCAGGAGCTTGGCTTGTTGTTGTTTGGGGAGCTTGCGAAATACTTTTATAGCGATTTCGCGTGCTAATTTTTTAAATAGAGCAAGCTGCCGCTCATCATCCAATTTGTTTGTGAGCATGGCAATATCGGCATAGTGTTGCGCAAGCAAGATTTGCCATAGGTCTTTGCCTAAGGTTGAGTCTTCGGCTATAACCGCGTCAATGTTGTTTTCTATTTGAAACAATATTTTTTTTATGGTGAGCATGGCAACTCCACTTTTCACGCTAACAAAACAATCAGGCGCTTAGATATTTGACTTTATTTTACTATATTTTAGGATGAGAATGAACTGTTTTGCATGTTTCGTTCGGCTCTTTCAGTTAAAACCATTGCCAAAGATAGCTACCAATCTATGAAGCCACATTTTTTGACAACTACTATTATTTGCAGTGATTCCTCTTGGGTGGGGGAGCGCATAGACTCTTTTTTGCATGCCCGAATACCTGAGTTTTCAAGAAATTATTTCCAGGAGCTTATTGATGCGGGGTTTGTGCTGATAAATGAGCTGCCGTTAACCAAGAGCAACTATCGGCTTAAGCTTAACGATAGGGTACATGCAACCCTAAGAACAAAGTTATGTAATACCGCCCCGGCGCATGTTGAGTTTGAGGTAATTGATGAGCAGCCAGATTTTTTGGTAATTAATAAGCCAGCAGGGCTTTTGGTGCATCACACAGCAACTAATCCAGAAGAAATTACGTTGGTAAATGGGCTGCTGCATCGTTTTCCTGATATGCAAAAGATTGAAGGAAATGAGCGGCCAGGGATTATTCATCGGATTGATAAAAATACCTCAGGGCTTTTATTGGTTGCTCGTAATGCGCAGGCACATAACACTTTTACAGCGCTTTTTCAGGAGCGAAAAATCAAAAAAACCTATCTAGCCGTAGTTGCTGGCAATCCTTCAGCAGATGGTCGGATTGATTTAGCTGTTGGTAGGCATCCAACTGAACGACATAAAATGTCGACTATTGGTATTGAGTCACGTGAGGCGCTTACGTTTTATAAAGTGCAGCAGCAGTTTTCTACAGCCAGTTTACTTGAGGTTCGGATTGTAACTGGTCGTACGCACCAGGTGCGTGTCCATTGTGCTGCTATTGGCCATGGATTACTAGGAGATGAAGTTTACGGGGTAAAGCATCCCTTAATTGCTCGACAAGCCCTCCATGCTTGGCGAGTGGCCTTTACCTTTCAAGGCAAAGAATTTAGCTACGAAGCGCCCCTGCCAGATGATATGCAGGGACTTTTGCGCGGGCTTGCAGCTACACAGTTCGGTAGAAGCGGTGAAAAAAGCATCAATCAAAAGTGCCTATAAAATTAATTAATGCGTATTTGATTGACATTCACCGTAATGGCCGTATAATTACGACACAATCAAATTGAAATTGTAATCGCGGGGTAGAGCAGCCTGGTAGCTCGTTGGGCTCATAACCCAAAGGTCGCTGGTTCAAATCCAGCCCCCGCAACCAATTTATCTTCGATATTATTTTTTTACCAAATTATATTTTTATACATTCACCGCTAAGTCTTTGTGTGTTATGATCGCTTTTGCACGTGGCGTTTTTAACAACCCAAGATAATGGTATTCATCATGACGTTTACTATCTCAAGGCCACTACATATTTGGTGGCAGCTTCTCAAGCGTGATTTGCATGTGTTCCGTGGTGTGTATGTCGATTACTTGATTAACACACTTTTATGGCCAGCACAGGCTTCACTGGCTTTTGGCTATGTATTTCCGTTGATGGGAATGCCGTATACCTACGGCGCTTTTGTGCTACTTGCCTCTTTAGTTTATAAATTTTTATACGAATCGTACTTTCAGGCAAGTGAAGTAGTTGCAGACATTAATAATTTACGATCTATTGATTTTACTTTAATTTTGCCCCTGCCAACTTGGCTGTTATTTGCCAAAAATGTGGCCTATTTTATGATCCGTAGCGTACTACTAGGGGGGCCAATTATTTTAATTGGTAAACTTATTCTGCAAGATCGCTTTCCGCTAGGCGCATGGTCGCCATTGTATTCATTCATCATTTTTTTGACTGCCAGTTTATTTTTTGCCCTTTTTTCTTTGCTTTTGATAGCTACCGTGCGCAATCAAATTGCTTTTGAGCACGTATGGGTGCGCTGTTTTGATGTGCTGACTACCTGGGGGAGTTATTACTTTCCTTGGCACGTCCTTTATCAATTTTCTCCACCGGTCGCGTATATTACCCTTGCTAATCCTTTTACCTTGGCGGCGGAAGGGCTACGCTATAGCTTTTTAGGGAGAGGCCATGCCTTGTCTTTTTGGCCATGTGTTGGGGGGCTCTGGATAGAAATAATTCTTGTTGGTATAATCGCCTACAAAATGCTCAAGCAGCGGCTTGATTTTGTTGACTGATTAACCTTTTTTATCCTTTCTGCTATATGAAAATACTACGATCTCCTGTGGTCATTGCATTGTTATTTTGTCTTGCTTCGTATGGGTATTCTGCTCATGATGGTGATATTGAAAGAGCTGATAGCATTAACGGATCAGCTTTTTACGCGAATTTTTGGGACCGTTTCAAAACAACAGGGGCGATTGCCCCCAGTTCTCGTTTTTTGGCCCGTGAAATTACTAAAGATATTGCGCTCGAGCCGCCACAAGGAAAAGTCCTGCAAGTGCTTGAGATTGGTGCAGGTGATGGCGTTTTTACGGCAGCCTTAGTAGAGCAGCTTGATGAAGCTGGTGTTGATTATCAAATTCATGCAGTAGATATAGATCCTACTTTTTTAGCGGCACTTAAGGCTCGTTTTGATAAAAATAAGCGGGTGGTGATTCATGCGGTTGATATCACTAAAGCATCGAATGCTAGAGTGTTTGGTTTTTCTGCAGCATTTACTTTTGATGTTATTATTTCAGGCTTGCCACATTACGCTGATTTTTTTAGTGCACAAGCGGTTGATGCTATTTTTACCAATTATAAAAAGTTACTTAAGCAGGGTGGGCTCTTGCGTTGGTTTTCATATGTTGCTGCGGCAACATTTGCAGACTTAAAACATCTATTGCAGGGAGTAACTGATGGAGAGCGCCTAGATTTTGAAAAGAAATGTGCTGTAATTAATAATTTTAAAAACAATAATGGGGTTACTTCATCGGAGCCTATTTTATTAAATTGGCCTCCAGCCCGTGTATATGAATGCCGTATATTCCATCAACCATGCAGTCCGCGACGCAGTCCGCGTCTGCAGGCAGTATAAGAAATAATAATTCAAATACGTATTTCTAAAAAAATCTTATTGTCGCTGAAAAGCTTGGTTTAGATGACTATCCCACACAAAATATAATTTTTATGTAGGTTGCTTCATTTCTGTTGCTATGATACAAAATGCAGCTATTCATAATTTGTTACTGCGTCATGTATACACACCAAAGGAAGCAACATGCACAAAAAGCGAGCATTATGGCTAATCGTACTAGTCGTTATGATGGGAATTGTATTGCAGGCATCCCATGTTGAAAATGAAGAATCGCTGCAGAATACGACTGACGTGATAGCAGAAGAGTGGGCAGTGCCAGTAGCAGAAGAGGAATGCCCTATTCTTCGCTGGGCAATGGCAACAGCTGGCAATCTTATTTTACAGCTTCCTCTAAAACAGACGGGAAAATTTTGTCTGGATGTCAGCCTCAAGCAACTGCAGCTTCCTAAAGACGAATGCTTGCTTTTTAAACAGCTTGTAACTTTAGCAAATAATCTCTTAGCTGAATCATGGCCAGTAACGGTTATGCCATTTGGTGCGACGAGTACTACCGGGATAGAGTATTATACATTGCAGCTTGTTTCTGATGATTCCGTAATGCTTGTTTGGTTACCTGAAGGGCTGCGCCATGCTTTTGCGACTGTAATCAGTTTGGTAAGAAGCGGGTGGGCGGCGGCTAACGCAGTTGATGATTTATTTGAACTTTTACAAAAGCGACCAGAACTTGGTACTGCGTATAATTTTTATAAAAAAACGGGCACTTTAGGCGGGAGAGAAGACCGCTTACTATACTATCTGGCTAAGCTAGGAGGGCTAACAGAAGATGATATAGTGGTAGGGGATTTATACTTAGACGATCACTGTTTTCCTGTTGCTTCGCAAGCGCATCCGTATATTTTTATAAAAAAAGACAGAATGGGTGACGTGCAAGCAGTATTACAGCTAGCGCCAGAATAAATAAAGCGTTCTTAAGAAAAGCGAAAAATTAAATGAATATAAAGTTTTTTACGTGGTTATTAGTAATGTTGTGTGTAGCTTCTGCCCCAGCAAGGGGTGCCCGTCGGCAAAGCCGGCGGTGTCAAGGGCTAGCCCCTGAGTATGGGCTGTTGGAGCATAAATCTCGCAAGCGACGAGTTGTTACGGTTCAACCAGAGCCAAATCCGTATGCCGTGCACTATGTGCAAGAAACGGGCGAAGAGGTACCTATGTGCACCAAGGCACGGACACTGGATGAAATTCCAGCATACTGCGCGTGGCTTGCATATCAGTTGATTCAGCAACCAATTTTTACGGGTGGCGGAGCAATACATCGACCTGTAATATTTTTGCCAGGAATTCCTTGGGATAGTTGTCGTATCATCGAAATTTGCAGTAGGAATACTCGTAGTTTACTGGGTGCATATTATTGGGATATTAATGCGGTTGGTTGTGGCTATAATTGGCGATTTTCTGCGGATAGAAAGATTTATTATGGTGAAGGTATAGAGCTTTGGTTAGATCAAGAAAATTACTTAGCACAAATCAATAATCTAAAATCTCATCTGTTTGAATTTTATGTAGGCTTTCATACCATGATTGCTGAATTAAAAACGGGTTGGGTACAAGCGGATCCAAAGGCGTATCCTGATCTGTTCCATACGAAAGATGAAAAAGAATATCTGTTTTTTCTCAAGCCAGAGCAACGTCTAGCGCAAGAAGAAGACACCCTGGTAAGATTTTTAGTTTCGTATTTTAATCAAGGCGCGAATGTAAGTTGTTATGATTATTGGCGCTTAACGCCTGAATACACATCGCATGTTCGACACCAATTATACCTCTGGATCAAAAAAGATGCCTTCGCTGAATTTCAGCGCATTTTTAATTTCGAATTTACCCTGTTACCAGCTGAAGAAGAGACTATCGCAAGCGCTTAACCAACGCTTCTAGTTCATCTTTAACCATCAGCAAATGACGGCTATGCTTTTCACACGTGGTGCATGGTGCAATGCTCGCGGGAACATGAGCATTGTCTTCGTGATGGCACGTGCGAACCACTGGCTGCGCGTCAATATGGGCGCCTTCAATAGTTTCTGGTGTGCTAACTTCATGTGGGGTTATAGCAATCGTTTCTAGCGGCGATTCCACCGCAGGTTGTACGCTCAGTGCAACAGGGATTACTTCAACAACCGGTTCTTTTGAATCGCCTTGAAGAGGTAGGGCTACTGCTTCTGTAGCAGGGCTAGAAGTTTCTACGATGGCGGATGGGGCGGCTATCGTTGCTGGTACTGGGGTAGCAATAGGGGCGCATTCTTTAAGAAGTAACGGTAACTGCTTGCGTGCCCCTTCAATTGTATAACCTTGATTGTGCAACAAATCTTTGATGATTTGGAATATACGTAAGTCGGCAGTGGTATAAAAGCGATGTCCTCCTTCAGAGCGTTCGGCAGAAAGTCCAAATTCCTGTTCCCAAAAGCGGATAACAAATTTTTTAACTTTAAGTTCGTTAGCTAAATCACCAATACGGAATTGGCGTTGTCCCATGCTAATGGTATGTGGTTGCATGCCCCTCTCCTTCATCATCTGCGATTGTCATTCCAAGACTACTAAAACCTGATTTGGTTTTACCACATCCCCTGGGCTGATGGAAATGGTTTTGATACTCCCATTGGTAGGAGCGCATATTTCATTCTCCATTTTCATCGATTCGATCATGAGAAGCGGTTGCCCTTTGACGACTACTTGGTTAGGGCAGACTAATATTTTTGTAACACGACCTGCCAAGGGGCTTTTGATTGTTTTAAGGTCGGCGGCATTGCCAGAAAAGGTTTCTTGACTGGCTGGGAGGAACAGCGATTGTAGCTGTTGCCTGCTCATTGGCTTTACGGTAACAGCTTTGCCATCTGCTGGACACACGGTATAAAGATTATCTTGCTGGGTAATGCGCATGCTCAGGCGGCGGCCACTACAGACGAAGGTAATAGTGCCTTTTTCAGGGCTGTATTGTACGTCGGTGACCGTGATGGACTTGGTGCTGTCATCAGGTTTGGTAACCACCACGGCAATCGTGCCATCATGCTGAGTAACAAGGGCATAATGCCACTCGCGATTATTAATTAAAAATTTTTTTATCGCCACGGTTGTGTCCTCCAGCGGCGGCTTGAGCGTGTAGGCTCGGTTGATACGGGGAGGGCTTTGTGTATGGAGGCCAGCGCGGCTGCCAGCCCAGCAATAAGCTCTTCTTCAAGTGTTACCGGTAACTCTTGGGCTAATAGTAGCACGACATCCTGATCAGCTAATGATTGGGTGTGTAAGGCGCCAGAACTAAAGAGCGATGACCGCATAATGCCTTGTAGCAGTAGCTGATTGGTGGTGATGCCTGCAACAAAGAGGCGTTCGAGTAGACTGCTCATAGTGTGTTGTGCTGCAGAGCGATTAGTGCCGTGACACAATATTTTGGCAATCATAGGGTCAAAAAATGGGGTGATTTCCATGCCTTCATGCAAATCGTGTTCGAGCCGTGCTTGCGGATGCAAGGGCCAGCTAAGCGCTTGAATGGCGCCAGTAGAAGGCATAAAGCGTTCACGCGGGTTTTCAGCGTATAAGCGGCACTGCATGGCATGCCCATGGAGTGAGACATCACTTTGCGTAAAAGGTAATTGTTGCGTGCAAGCAAGATCAAGCTGTAGCCCAACTAAATCAATGCCGGTAACTAATTCCGTGACGCCGTGCTCCACTTGCAGGCGGGTATTCATTTCGAGAAAATAGAATTGCCCATCAGGCGTGACAATAAACTCCACGGTGCCGATACTGTCATAGGCAACTGCTGCAGCTAGCCGGCAGGCAGCATCATACAGGGCTGTTTTAAGCTCGTTGCTTAAAAAGCAAGCAGGAGCCTCTTCTATAATTTTTTGGTGTCGACGCTGGATTGAACATTCACGTTCAAATAAGTGGATTGTTTGCAGGCCATCGCCAGCAATTTGGACTTCAATGTGTCGGCCGGCGACAATATATTTTTCAATGAGCAGAGCCGTTGTATTTGTTTGCCGTGTTGCTTCGGCAATAACGGCATCCCAGGCAGCAGGAAAATCACCGGCAGCCATTACTCGGCGCATGCCCTTGCCGCCTCCGCCGAGCGGGTCTTTAATAATCACCGGAAAGCCAATTGCTTCAGCAGCCTGGAGCGCTTGGTCAATTTTTTCTGGTGCAAGATCAGTGATTAATGTTGCTGGCATCGTGGGGACCGCTGCTTGCTGTGCAATAAGGCGTGCACGTTCTTTGCTAGCCATGGCAGCCATTGCTTGTGGTGATGGCCCAATCCACGTTAAGCCCGCTTGTATAACGCGTTGTGCAAAGGAAGCTTGTTCTGATAAAAAACCATAGCCTGGATGCACAGCATCTGCGCCAGCGTGAAGAGCAATAGCAATCAGTTCATCTTGCTGCAAATAAGCGCTGCTTCCATTTCCTGATAGGGGGTAAGCTGCGCTTGCATTAGCAACATAGCGTAGAGACGCATCTTCCGGTGCATACACAGCGATAGTGCGGAGGCCACGCGCATGACACGTGGCCTGAATGCGTAGTGCAACTTCAGAGCGGTTGGCAATGAGAATGGTTTGAATTGCACGGTCCACAATCATTAATTGCTTTCTGGTAAGGCAAGCGGCCACATAAGGTCATCGGGTTGGTCAAACGCTTGCTTTTGCTCAAGTACATTATTGCATGCATGCAAGAAATGTTGAGCATTAAACGCCACAATTTTGGTTGGTGAGGTAATATACTCAATAAATTGCTCTTGAGGGAAATGCAAGAAAAGGTCAGATATCAGCTTGTAGAGCTCTTTTTGTTTGAAGTGGTTGCGTACGTGATAATTTGAAGTAAGGACTACCGTTTTTTCTGTTGACGGAATTGCGTTGTACAATGTTTCAAATTCATGGCGGCGAATCATGTAGTCGTCTTTGCCAAAGAAAAAGAGCAGCGGGGTTTTGGTAATAGTTGGCGCGTAGTCGAGTAGAGTAATGTTAGAATGGTGGTGCATACCAACAATTTTTGCTGCAATAAAATCTACGGTTTCTTTGGCGCAGCCCGTGCTGAGGAGCCAATGCTTTGAAAGGCCGCCTGTTTGCGGGTTAACCAGCGTTGCAAAGTCATTTTTAATTTTTTCTACAAACAATGGCAGAGAGAGCCAGCAACCATCAAGAATGAGTTTGTCAAAGAGCCCATGCTCCATGATTTCAGTGTAGGAAGGATACTTGCTTGCTTGCTTTTTCATCTTTGGATTATCAATGAGATTAAGGGTGCGCTGGAGCTGGTAGAGTTCTTTTTCTGAGGCATTTATCATTTTGCTGTTTCTGCTTTTAAGCTCGGGTGGCAGCCCAAAGCGTAAACGTTCAGTAAGTGAGGCTGTTTTTGCAAATACGAAGGCGCCATAGCAAACGCCTAGGCCATAAACGTGTGCATAACCAACGCCATTGTTTTGTTTTTTCTTATGTCTTCTAAAAGCTTCTACCACAGCGAAAGCATCAAGGTGTTCTTTTTCGCCAAAGGTAACCTCGCGTGGGGCAATACAAAAGGCACGTTGAATAGGGTCTAATACAAACTCTTCAGGATTGAAGCCGTGTCCTCGCCAATCCATCAGTACAACGTCATAGTCGGGAAACATATCGACAAATGGTGTCATCATTTCGCGTTCATTAGTGAAGCCGCCAGCAACAACAATCAGCGTACTACTGTTGCGGTTAAAGTAAGTGCATCCTAGTTTGATGTTGTCGGCAGTAGTTACCCAGTGGAGTGATGCAATGTTTTCTTTACGTGATTTTTTAGTGCTGACGTGATATTTGCGGACTTTATAGACGTCTTTTACAAATTCAGTGTTAAAACACATTGATTGGTCTAGGTCGCGATTGATGATTTTTGCAACCTTTTCAACGCGATCATCAAGTTGAAAGCCTGGTTTGCCATTGTGCACAATCGCTGTTTGGTAGTCGTAAACAAAATTTTCGTTACGTGTAAAAGTGATAGGTTTGACTTCGTTGGTTGCAAAAAGGGAAGTGTTTACTAATGAAAATAGAAAAACTGCTAGTAACACAAAGAATTGTCTCATACTCATT
The DNA here is from genome assembly GCA_903825355.1 of uncultured bacterium. Taxonomy (GTDB): domain Bacteria; phylum Babelota; class Babeliae; order Babelales; family RVW-14; genus CAIKAH01. Next base: position 31,315 of record CAIKAH010000048.1, read on the forward strand.
GGTGTAATTCCTCAAAATAGATTTTTAATTATAGCCCACCCCTAAAAACCTTTACTGTAGCCCTAAGTCAGTAAAAGCACCTCACTGTACCTGTCCATTTTTGCTTTGTCAAATAAAAATAAATACAAATTGCATAATTAAAATAGCCGTTAGCGTAAACGCGTACATTTGTTTATGCTAAGTGATGTTCCGATAGCAATTTTCCTCATATTATTTTGTGCGATAAAAAATGAACCAACTAACTGTACGCAAAGATTTTCCGCTAATCAACCGCCTGCCACTGGTCTATCTTGACAATGCGGCAACTGCCCACAAACCGCAGGCTATGCTTGATGAGTTGCAGCGATTTTATGCCGATAACTATGGTACGGTGCATCGCGGTCTCTATACCTTAGGTGAAAATGCTACCAGTAGTTATGAGCAAGCACGTGCTACGATTGCCAAATTTATTAATGCCTCTGCTGAAGAGATTATATTTACTAAAGGGACAACCGAGGGGATTAACCTGGTTGCTGCTGCGTGGGGGGTGGTTCACCTCAAGGCTGACGACGAGATTGTGCTGACGCAAGCAGAGCACCATGCAAATTTGTTGCCGTGGCAGTGGGTTGCCCAGCGCACTGGGGCTAAGCTGGTGCTTATTCCCCTTGATCAAAAGACGTTCTTGCTCGAAAACCCCTCATCATTTATTTCTTCTCGCACAAAATTGGTTGCGGTTACTATGAACTCGAATGTGCTAGGACCCATTTGGCAGGCTGGCGACCTTGCTCTGCTTACACGCCGGGCGCACGAAGTTGGAGCCAGAGTGCTTTTAGATGCTGCCCAGGAAGTTGCGCATCAACCGGTAGATGTGCAGGCGCTGGGGGCCGATTTTGTTGTTTTTTCTGGCCACAAGCTTTTTGGCCCTACTGGCTCAGGTATCTTGTATGCGACAACAGCTGCACAAAAAATGATGGAACCGTACCATCGAGGTGGCAGTATGGTTTATGAGGCGTGGTTTGATCGAGCAACGTGGCAAGAAGGGCCGCAAAAATTTGAAGCTGGGACGCCGTTAATTGCAGAGGCTATTGGCCTTGCTGCCTCAATTAATTATTTAAACCAGGCAATTAATTGGCGAGCGGTGCATGAACATGAAACAGCGCTTTGTAGAAAACTCATCGAAGGCTTAGGTCGCATGCCGCGCGTTACTATTGTTGGTAATCCAGTAATCCTCAAAGCTCATGGGCACTTAGTTTCTTTTGTGGTCCAAGGTATTCATGCTCACGATATTGCTAGCATATTGAGTAGTAAAGGCATTGCTGTGCGCGCCGGGCACTTATGCGCGCAGCCACTTGTTCGTGCGCTTGGTCATGAATCGCTGGTCCGGGTAAGTGTTGCTTTGTACAATACCCTTGAAGAAATAGATACCTTTTTGCACGAATTAGAATGTACCATCGTGCTCTTTAATCAACTTGTGGAGCAATCATGAGCAATTCGTTGTACCAAGAAAATTTAGTCGAGCACTTTAAATATCCCCAAAACAAAAAAGCAATTCAGGATGCTGATTTTGCCGTAGCTGACCACAACCCTTCATGTGGTGATCGTATCAGCATGCAAGGGTTGATAAAAGAAAATATATTGGCTGATGTAGGATTTGATGGCTCTGGTTGTGTTATTAGCCAAGCTGCTGCATCAATGCTTACCGAACTCTGTTTAGGTAAAACAATTCCTGCTATACTTGCCATGACCAGTGACGACATGGCCGGATTGGTTGCCATTCCCCTTGGTCCTACGCGACTCAAGTGTGCAGTTCTATCATTACAAGCATTACAGCAGGGGTTACGAGAATATCTCGCATCCCACTAGCTGGGATGAAAGGATTCTCATGATATCAGTTAAGCTGACGCAGCAAGCATTTTGGCAACATAATGTTGAAGGTTACCTTATCCCTCTCAAAAAAGATTTGGTGGAGCTAGGTTCAGAAAGTGTGTTGAAGTATATCGAAGAGCATTACTACCCACATCTGAAAGAACTTCTAAAGAAGCATCAATTTGAGGGAGACCGGGGGCAGGCTTTTACGTTGACGGCCAAAAAAGGTGATTCGCTTATTCAATTTTTGTTTGTAGGCGTTGGTGGCATGCATGGGGCATGGCATCAAGAGCTTGAGATATTACGCCGTGCGCTTGCTACTGGGTTACAAACGGCTAAAAGAAATGCGCTTAAAGATGTGGTTATTGCATTGCCAGCAGGCAGCTTGTATCAACTTAGTGATGATGAGTTGGTAAAACAAATGACGCTTGTAGCGCATATGGCTACGTACGAATTTACCACCTTTAAGTCTGACAGCAAAAAGAAAGCGCCATGGACAAGCACGGTGTTGATCTGTTCAGCTGCAAGCACGGATGCAGTGGAGCAAGGTAATATTATTGGTGTTGCAATCAATCAAGCTCGCCATTGGGCAGATTTGCCTGCAAACCATATGACCCCAGCTATTCTTGCTGGTGAAGCAGAACGGATTGCCGTTAAGCATGGCTTTAAAAAGACTATTTTTGGCAGAAAAGAAGCGCTTGAGCTTGGTATGGGCGGCTTTTGTGCTGTTGACGCCGGCTCTGCGCAAGATGGTAAGTTTGTGGTGTTGGAATACAAAGCTAAAGCATCAGATGCGCCAACTATTGCGCTCTGTGGTAAGGGCGTTATTTTTGATACTGGTGGTATTAACCTCAAGCCAACCAGCGGCATTAGTGGTATGAAATTTGATATGTCTGGTGCAGCTGCAGTGATTACCGTCATGGATATCATTGGACAGCTAAAACCGGCCGTAAACGTAGTGGGTTTAACTCCATTAGTAGAAAACATGCCAAGTGGTACAGCATCTCGTCCTGATGATGTTATTACCTGTATGAACGGTAAAACTGTAGAGATTCAAAATACCGACGCAGAAGGCCGCTTAATTCTTTCGGATACCTTGTGCTATGCCGAAAAATTCTTCAACCCTACCGTCATGATAGACATCGCCACGCTTACCGGTGCGGTGCAACATGGTCTTGGGCACTTTTACACAGGGGTGATGACCAAAGATGACGAGCTCGCTCAATCATTGCTTGCTATAGGTCGTAAAACGGGAGATCGTACCTGGCAGTTGCCAATGGATGATGATTTTAAGGGTGCTATCCGCTCAGATGTTGCTGACATCCATAACAATGGTTCCTCAGCGTACTATGCAGGTACCATTGTTGGCGCAACATTCTTATCAAACTTTGTAGAGAAGGCTCGCTGGGCTCACCTGGATATCGCTGGAACCGCGCATGATGTGCCAGCAATTAATTACGTTGGCAAAGGTGCAACCGGGGCTGGTGTTAGATTGTTGACAGAGTTTGTTTTGAATTTTCAGGGGTAACTAGATTAAAAACAGAATGCCAGGAACCTCTACTCCTGGCATTCTGTTCAAAAAACACGATTTTTATATAAAATTATTTTGACGAACGTAATTTTTTCAACTATTCTTCATGAACACTTGATCACTACATCGAGGGCGAATAGCTCAGTTGGTTAGAGCACCTGCCTTACAAGCAGGGGGTCACAGGTTCGAATCCTGTTTCGCCCACCATTTTGCGCTATCAGAGTTAATTCTAGCTGCGAATGGTATGCCGGTCAAAATCATTAAATGACTGTGCAGGTTTTAACTGAAAATGTCATTCCCGAATAGCTCAGTTGGTAGAGCACACGACTGTTAATCGTTAGGTCGCAGGTTCGAGTCCTGCTTCGGGAGCCACTTTTTAAGTCTAGTAAGATGCACTTTCTAGGGTTTCCGTCCACACATTTTTTGCTGAACTCTTTTTTTGTTTTTTTCTTTAAATAGTGTATAATTTTTACATCAATCACATTGTTCCAAATGTCGATCTCGGCAAGAATAGTGCACATTAATTAATAATAGTTTTACCTTAGGCGTTTGAGGAATAATATGCAGTTTAAATTGATGCTAATGCTATCAATCGCGGCAATGATCCCGGGATATGTTGGAGCCCTGACATTCGAAGAAGAAGGTGGAGCAATTATGAGTATGCTAAGCAGCCTAAACAGAGTAGACCTATCCAAGTCTGATTGGAAATCTACAGGTCCCACTGCTGAAGACATACGAGCCGGCAACGAGGCAGCAGCTAAATCTTCCAGTTTTTTTGCTAAAAGAGACCTGGGGGGAAAGCTGAAAGATGCAGTGGAAAAGGGCTCTATTAAGGATATTAAACCGTTAATTGATGCAGGCGCTGAGCTTGAAATTACAGATTATTGGGGTATGACTCCTCTTATGACCGCTGCACAAAAAGGTTATGTTGAGATTGCCAATATGCTCGTAACGGCAGGAGCGAATATTGATGCTTTCACGCCGGAAGGTTCGAGGACTGCGCTTGTTTATGCTATAGACAAAGGCCATACTGAAATTGCAAAGCTTCTAATCGCTAAGGCTAAGGCTTCATGCAATTTTAAAGCACTTGCTAGTGCTATAGACAAAGGCAATACTGAGATTGTAAAGCTTCTTGTAGCTAAGGGGGCCGCTCAAAAAAACCAAAACGAATTCGAACGTTTGTTTCTTTCTGTTGTGCAACGAGGTGACAATCAAATGGTGAAAACTCTTATGTCTGGGGAGACTAGTATAGATGGTTTTACGCTAAAGATAGCTTCTATGTCTGCGCGGAGTACTTGCTCGCCTGAGGTTGTCAAAGCTATTGAGGATCTGCAGAAAAAATCCAGTAAGTGATTTTAGCAAATCGCATTCTTTTTTCACTTCAGAAAAATAAGCCGATTGGTTAACACCGGTTGGCTTTATTTGATCTTTGACGATATGCTCATTAAAAAAATCTTTGCCATGAACATGCGCGGCACGGGTATGTTTTACGATACAAACTAGTCGCTGATGGCCTATACTCATTAGTTGAATTACTGCACTGGTGCATTAAAAATAACATGCCAGCAGAGATGCGCATGCATAGCAACCACGTAGTGACATACAAAGCCGAACCTCGTCAACATGTGAAAAATTATAACATTCGATGGAACACATAAAAAGCTTATAGGCCGGAGAAACAAACACTCGGTCTTGGCGAATACTTTTCAAAAAACCTTACTATACAGGAAAATCATGTTTCAGCGGTTTTACTTGCTTACGCATTTGCGCAGCTAGAAATGAAACGGCTCCGACTCAAAACACCAGAAGACGCTATTAGAGCTCTTAGGGAGAAATTTTACCACTCTAACCTCTAGCAATTTGTTGATGAGTACGATTTTTCGCTATACGTTGATGCCTAAGCTACAAAATCCTGTGTATAAAGCAGGCTAGGGTAGCTTTTTAGCTACTGTTTCTAGACATTCTGTTCTCGTTCTTTCAAATTACGCTCAATTAAAAAAGTGACTGGTACCCATTCCGTAGGATTTCTAAATTAAAAGTAATAGCGAGAATGAGAGACCTCCTTGTGCTCTGATGTATTGCAATCATCTACCCCTTGGTAAAGATCTTGATAATCATGCCAATTAAACGGAATCGTCCTAGGGTGGCGAATTGATGATTTATCAAGCATTCCCCATAAATCAATTGCAATAAACCAATCATAAAAAGATCGATAGGTCTGTGGAAGCTTTTCTATGTTTTTCCTCAAGTAATTTTGCGTATCATAAAATGCGGCATAGGTTCCGCCTCTTCTGAATATCAATTTTTCAATATAGGAGCGAAACTGACACATGAATTCATCTTCTGAAAGAGAGAAACCGTAATCTTGTAATTTTTCACCTATTGCGAAAATATTCAACATTGTTAAGTAGCATTTTACGCAACGATTGCAGTGTGTATATGATGTATCGCCTTTTTTGTGATGGCTACATACCACAAGCTGAGGTTTTGAGATTTTTTTTTCTGTGCAAAACATTGAAATAAATTTTATTTTGTCATTTCTAGTCATTGTAAATATATCATGCTTCACTTGTAGTCCCATGGGAGTTAGGTTTTCATCAATCAGGGGCGATGCTGGTTGTTGCAACGTTTGGCCATCTGGAAAAATAAAGGACTTCCAGGTAAAGGCAGAGGGAATATACAATAAGGGTATTCCTTTTGTGTATAGAAAAGGGGCTGCTGTACCAATCCATGATAAGCTCATGGTGGTATCCCAAAACCATTTAGATATATCGACAGATGCTTTATCAAGAAAAGTGAGTTTTAAAAAATCATAATAATTCAGGTAAATTGTGTAGCAATTAAAATGATGCTTGTTGGCAAAATTCATAGCATTTTTGTGTGCATCATTAAAAGAAATGAGTGCTAGGTTTTCATCAAAATGACGCAGCAGGGTGGTTGTAGAGTCAAGGCCTCCAGTAAATAAAGAAGCTGCTTGAATAGTTTTTTTAAGTAAGGTGTTTTTTACAAGCCTCTCTGGTTTTAGCTCTCCGTTCCAAGAAGTATTGTAAAAAAATCGTTTGAAGAAAGTTTTTATTTTGATTAATGAGTAAAAGAGATTTTCGTCCATCTCTTCGATGGTATATTCTTTCCCAGATAGCCAGATGACCGGAATAACATTGGTAATTAGCGGAATGTCTACGATAGATGTGGGAAGGCAGCCCAGGTCTACTTCTTGAGGATACGAAATAAGCAGGGGTTGTCGAATATATTTCTTGCTAAATTCTGCTGATAAATAAAAACAGACGCTATTATGGTTAATTCTTTTTGTTTGGATTAATGGCTCTGGGCTACAGGCTCTAACCATAAACCAAGCTAAAAGTAGGTATTTTTGGCACAACGAACGACCATTTTTTTAGCTAGAAATTTGGACTAAGAAAGCATTTCCATTTTCTAGTGTGAATTGATTGGCAAAGGGAGGTTCTGTTGCAGTCGAGGCATCTAGATAAAAACATAAATAATCATTTGCAGAAAATGCTCTAATGTCGCTATAGGTAAGAGAACAAGCTCCTGGCTCTCTTATGTGAATAGCTGCAACAGGTAGCGTGGGGCCACCATTAATTTTAACACCAAGTCTATAAGTGGTGGTTATAAACGAACCTTCATCAGAAGTATCTACTGAAAAATGCAGATTAAAGTTAATTTGATAAACGCCACTTTGTCTAATCGTTATTCTTGCTGGTTCGGTTATTGATAGTGTCATGCGAGATGAAAGGTCTATTGTATTAAAAGGTACTGGATACCAGACGCTCGAATCATGAAAATTTATAGATCCTGAAGAGAGAGACATTTTGCCGTACGAGGCTGAAAATGTTGATGGAATACCAGGATACGTGACTGTTTTGTCTACCCTAAGATTACCTTTGATATATACATTATGGGGAATTGTATATGTTAATAATCGAGATGCGCCCTTACTTTCTTGAGCTACCGAAAACTCTTCACTAGGATTGTTTTGTGTGAGTAACAGATCATGCTGTGCGCTAGCTGATGGCAAGAGCGAAATGAGAAGTGCTGCTATATAGAGCGTGTAATTATTTATCATATCTTTTTTTCCTGACCCTTTTTTATACAGGACTTTTTTGATAACAGAAAAATTCTTATTGGTAGTGGTTTATTTAATAAAAGCACTACCGTAGCTTGATGCTTTTATGTAATGAAGAAAGAAGTTTACAATATTTGATGTAAATACTTCGTTAAAATATCTATTAATCGTAATGTTGTCTATCAGTAAGAAAAGTTTTAAAAATGTAGTCCGTTTTATCAGTTGGTTCGCTGATGTTCTATAACCTAGGTTATGCCAGTTTTTTAGCCACGGTTACAATTCGTTCTGTTGTAATTTTATCAAATGTTCCTCTTTCAATGCCACATTGCTCAAGAATAGCAAAACCATTGCGCTCCAGCATATCTTTTAGCTGTTCTGCGCTATAAACTTGTAGCGTTTGCATGCTTTGTTTAATAAGAGGGTCGCTGCTATCGCAATCTTCAATAGCGGTGGTGTATGAGGCTAAAATGCCATCTTGGTTGATGGTGCTATATTGGATGTAGCGGCATTTTTTGTTCTGGTTGGTTTCTAGCCAGTCAATCGTTAGACTGGTGATATTACGGTTATGGAGCAGATAGCTCAAATTGTTGATGTCAAAAATATATAAACCACCATCTTTCAAATTGCTATGAATGTTACGCATTGCCTGTTCAAAGTCATCTTTGGTTAGATGGCCGATGGCGTTGAAAATAGTAAGGACTGCATCAAAGGTACCTACTTTCAAGGTGCGCATATCGCCTTCAATCAACTGTAAGTCTCGTGAAGTATGTTGTGCTTTTCTGTGTGCTATTGCTAGCATCGATGTGCTGATATCACTGCCAACTACCTCAAAGCCGCGGGCGGTTAGCCAGAATACCTGTGAACCGGTGCCGCAGGTCATATCGAGTACCGTTTGTACCTGATTTTTATGTAGTATTTGTTCAATCAGGGCGTTAATTTTTGCTGATGCTTGCTCATTGAACGCATCGTAGTTTGGCGCATCATTATCGTAATGTGAAGCTGTAGCAGTGGTGTGTATCAAGCTATGGTTATTATTCAAGTTTTTATCTTTCGCATTAAAGTAAAAATCTATCATAAAATAGTATAAATGATATAAGTGAGCGCTTGTTTGTAGTAGAAACAGGCGCTTTTGCTATCGAATTTGCCTAAAATAGGTCACTCTGTTAATCTGAACGCCTGAAAATGGAAAAGTAAAACGCTTTTTTGGGAAGTTTGTATGCCTAGGAAATTGACGTTATATGTGCTTGTGTGTTTGTTTATTGGTGGTTGTTTCGCTGTTTCAACGGTAAAAGAACATGTTCATACGGTATCCAAAAACATGGTTGCTTACAGTTTGAATGCGGTCACCTTGTGGACGTCTGCTGTTGAAGCTTTGAAAAGAGATCTTTTTTTTCCTGTCCCCGTTGCGCAAAAAACAGCACATTTTTTTTACGGGCAAAATAATCAATTATGTCTTGAGAGTTCTGTTTATACTGCATCCGAAGGGCGGCCTGCAAAGGTGCAAGCAATTTCTTTAGAATTTGCCTATGATCGCGTAAAAATTCCACGTCAAAATACCATGACTATAAAAATTGAAGATGATACTACCAGTGTTGATGCTCGCTGTACGTTTTCTTATAAACAGTATCAGCAAGACACGCCTCTTCCTTTTTCAGTTGCCGCTGTGAGCACCAATCCTAAAGATTTGATATATGATAAAATTCGCGCTGAGGCCATCCGGCGTCCTTAAGGGGCTCCTATTCTGGATTATTTCAGATCACCTGTTAGAATGAATGCGTTTTTAGTGATGCATACGTCATTTATAGGGGCTAATTTATGAAGCTGATAAAACGTATATGTTTATTGCTTGTGCTCATTGCTGGCAGTTACGGTGGGTATCAGGGGTATAAGTATTATGTCCGTTGCACCTATCTGCCGGTGCGGTACCCCTTTATTTCAAATAATGGCTTTCGGTATCTTGCCAAGCACCATTTTGATCAACCTGAGCGGCTGCGTATTAGCCTTACTGGCCAGTCTTTTGATCCAGCCAATGTCAAAGATGGGGATATTATTTTTATTAAAAATGGGCCTTGGTATCTTGATCGTTTTTTCAAAAATATTCATCCCCGTATTAATGCCCGTTATGTGCTGCTTTCTCATGGTGGCGATGATGCCGTTCCAGGGGCTTATGAGCAATATCTGGCTGACGAAAAACTGATTGCTTGGTCAGGATGTAATGTTGAGAAACCAGAGCTTGCTAAGATGATTCCCCTTCCTATTGGCCAATTTGGTATTTTACAAAAGCGGCTACCCCTTATTTGTAGAGAAATAATAGGGAAAATTTTAGTGGATCTTCGCTTGGGCAGGATTAAAAAAACAAACTTTTTTTACAACAATCTGGCGATTCACACTAACCATGCTGAACGGACCAAAGCCGTACAACAATTTAAAGATCAACCATTTTGTTTTAATGCAAATTGTAAGCCATACGAAGCATATTTACGTGAAATGGCCACTTTTAAGTTCGTTTTGAGCCCTCATGGAGCAGGGTATGACTGCTATAGAACCTGGGAAGCCCTGACCCTAGGGTGTATTCCAGTGGTAAAAAAATCATGTCTTGATATACTGTACACCGGCCTGCCAGTCGTTATTGTCGACGATTGGGCTGATGCGACAGAAGAATTTTTGAAAACAAAATACAACGAGATGTCGCGCACCACATATCAGCTTGAACGACTTTCGCTTGATTACTGGATTGAAAAAATTAAACAACGTGTTAAAGAACTTTCTGCAAGTAGTTAGGGATTTTTTATGAATGAACAACAAGAACTCAACACTGCTATAGCGCCAGTAGTTGAGTTACCACCAATAGTCGGAGACGCAAACGAACAAGGTGTTGCTAAACCAGATTATACCAAGCCACTTGATCCTGCGTTGCTTGCTTTGATTACCAAAGAGCTTGATGCATTTGAACAAGCCCCCAGGTCTGGATGGGATTTAGCCTATCCTACTCTTTATAAAACATTGCTTGAAATGGTAACTGACATTTGCACTGAAATGAATGCCCCGATGCCAGGGCTTTTTCTTGATTACGCTGGTACTAATGCATGTCAGGCGTGGGTAAATCATTTGGTAAATGGAACGAAGGAATTGCATCTTGGTACTACGTTTATTCGCGCCCAGCTCTTAGATCCTTCACCTGAACATGTCATGCTTAGGCATCGTGCGTTTAGATGGGCGCTTACGCATGAAATTGCTCATATAGTTGATCCTACCTTACGGTGGTGGGCTAAACCGCAAGTATCGGGTGTGCGTGTTATCTTACAAAACGTGGCAGGGATGCTTATCTTTGCTGGTGTATTTGATATTATTTTTGCGCATATACCGATGCTGCATTATTTTTCTGGTGGAAAAGCATTTTTATTTATTGCTATCGGTTATTTTATAAAAATTGTGCACAAGTTAGTTGAAGCATGTATGCATCATCTATTTGAATATGTAGCTGATCGTTTTACGCTTCATACCGCTGATCGGTTTACCACTGACGAGCCGAAATATGCCTTGGCTAATATGAATGCGGCGATAGCAGAAGAAGTTGCACGGCAAGAGCAACGAGCAAAGGATGCCTTAGTCGTAGCCAGCAAAGAATCATTTATATTGCGCCTTGTGTTGCCTTTCAGATTAGCGCTACTTTTTTGCAAGCAGTGGTATGCGCGATTTAATTTATCATTGCTGCATCCCTCACTTAAAAAGCGTTTGGCCGCTATGGAAAAACAGCTTGCTTCAATCCGCACATAAACAACATTCGATATATTACACACATTTTCTACCTACTACATGTTGAGCGCATCATGATGAAAATAGTTTTATTGAGCCTGAGTTTAGTTAATTTTTGTTTCCTACAAAGTGGTTCACCGTATGTAAATATTTATGCTCACGGCCTTACTACGAATGCAACCGCAAGCACTAGGTACAAACATTACGTAGGCGGTGAATTTGTAGCACAAGACGGTCCTGAATGGCACCATGGACATGCAGACCAGGCTGGCACCTTACAATCATGCTTGGGGCAACTTGGTGACATTCTTGTTGTTGCTGATCAATTAAAGCCGTATAGAAATAGCGATAAAAAAATTATTTTATCAGGCGCTTCAAAAGGTGCTGCGACAATTATAAATACAGTCGGTTTTTTAGCGGCATATGAACCATCATTGTTGCGTGGACTTGCTGCAGTGATTGTAGATTCGCCATTTGATACCATAGGCCGCGTAGCTGTGAGCCTGGCAAGTAGTGTAGGGTATTCGCTTGGTGGTCAGACGTGGGCAACCATAGCAGAGATGCTAGCAAGCAATCGCTATGCTCAGTGGTTAGTTCCGCCTTTGACAAAAAGAGGCTTTTGTAATTACGACCCAGAAGATATTGTGCCGCTTACTTCAGTGCAAGAGCTTTGGCGATATGTGGATAAAAATGTTGTGGTGGTGTTCGTGCATTCGCAAGAAGATGCCATTATATCGGTTGATGCTTCGCGTACGTTGTATATCGAATTGAAGAAGCAAGGTTTTAATAACTTGTATTTTATTGAAACTGAACAGGGCGAACATGTTGATGCGTTGTGGGGGCCACAGGGTGAAGAAGTTTTTGAAAAACTATGTTACATCTACACGCATCATAACTTACCGCTGCCAGAGCATCTCACGGACTTGTTTTTGATAGAGATGCTAGAGCGTTTTGAAGAGGTGGGAGCGACGATCTTAGCTGAGCTTAAACCTTCAATTGAAGCCGTTGAGGCTCGCATAACTCCTGTGGTAGAAATTAGCGAATTGGTGCGGGCTGGCTATCGTCGATTATTAGGGTACGCTCAAGATGCCAAAAATGCGAGCAGGAGAATTAATTGGAGAAGGGTGTCTGCGGTTTCAGGATTAAGTTAAATAATGTTTGTTAGGTTGAGAGAGCTATCGTGTTGAATGTATTTTTATTATGCTTAAGCGTTTGTTGCTTTGCTCCGATATATGGTAATGAAGAACAAAATGGAATGGCAATACAACAAGATGTAGGTGAAAAGCAGCTAACGCCTGCACAAGTTGCTCTTAGTGAGCAAAATATAGCGCCAAAAATACCGTTATATATAAATATTTTTGCCCATGGACTTACCGGTAATGCCAATAACCTCAAGCCATATAAAGAGTTCTTGGGGGGTATTATCACTGGGAAAAATGGCCCTGAGTGGGATGAAAGATTGTATGGTAAATACGCTGGTCCCTTGCAGTCTTCGTTAGCTCAAGAAAAAGATATCGCAGTGGTAGCCGATCAAATGGCTCTTTATCCACATGCACGATTAATACTTTCTGGTGTTTCAAAAGGCGCGGCTACCATGATTAATACAGTTGGGTGGCTGGCCAAGCACAATCCTATTTTATTGCGCAATTTGCAAGCGGTGGTGGTGGAATCGCCTTTTGATTGTATGGAAAATGTAGCAGCAAATATGGTGCATACTGTTGTTGAAAAATTTGCGAGTGAGCATCTTTCAACCTCAGTTGAGACAACTGTTGATAGTTATTGCGTGCGCCCATTAGTAAAATATATTGAAAAGATTCGCTTTCGTAATTTCGACCCCGAAGGGATTACTCCTATCAAGGCGGTGCGCGAATTATGGCAGGGCGTTGACAAAGAGCTAGTAGTCGTATTTGTCCATTCGCAAGAAGATACGGTTATTTCGGTTAATGCTTCTCGCATGCTGTATATTGCGCTTAAAGAGCAGGGGTTTAAAAATCTTTATTTTCTAGAGACAGAAAAAGGTGCACATGCTAATGTATTCTGGGGCGCTGATAAAGAAAATGTCTTAGAGCAATTGTGTTATATTTATTTGCATCATAATTTACCATTGCCATATGAGCTTTCAGCCGACTATGCTGAGCAATTATTTCAACGGTTTGAAGTTGATAAAGAAAAAATATTATTTAGATTGCAGCCTACCATTGATGAAGTTAATACACGGGTTCATCCATGGCTTAGCAAAGTTATTGGACCTAAAGGCTTTAGGTTACTTGGTTATGTAAGATAAGATAGAAGTAAATAAAAAAGCCCCTGTAAAATCACAGGGGCTTTTTTATTTAAGCGCTTTTTTAAGCAGTTATTAATTTGTGCCATACGCCAATAAAATCATCAAATGTCATCTGCTGTGCCCGCAGCCCCAGTATTTCTTCAGGAATGCCACTATGCTGACGGTAGTGTGTTGATTTCAAATTATTCTTAATAGTTTGTCGTGGCGAGTTAAAACAAAACTTCACAAACTTCCAAAAAGCTTCTTCGTTAGGAATTGCTACAGCATCTGTTTTTGGCTTAAAATATAGAAGCCGTGAATGTACTTTTGGAGGAGGGGTAAATGCTCCTGGTTCAATTTTTTCTAATAATTTAAAATGAAAGTGGTGTTGCAAAAATACTGACGTGGCATTATATGTCCTACCGGCTTTTGCAACAATTTTCTGGGCGACTTCTTCTTGTATCATGACTACGCCTTCAGTAAATAAGTGTTTATTTTTCTGCAGAAGAAACATGATGGGAAAGGTTATTTGATAGGGCAAGTTTGCAAGCACTACCCATGGCATGCGCTCACGTAAAAGTTCAAAATCAACTTCTAAGATATTTTGTAATGTAAGTGTAAGTCGCGGATCAGTGACTTCGTTGCCAACTATTTCTGCCCACTCAGGGTCAATTTCAAAACACTGCAGTTGCTTGCAAGGCGTCTTTGCTAAAATTGAGCGAGTTAAGAACCCGTCCCCACAGCCAATTTCAAGAACGGTAGTATCAGCGGTAACTGTTACCGCAGCAATCATATTGTCAACGGTTGACTGCTTGCGTAAAAAGTGTTGGCCAAGTGATTTTTTTTTATATGGCAGTGGCTTACCTGTTTTAGGATCGAGGCGATGATTTGCTTGCTTGGGGGTGTAGTGGTGGTATTTCATTAGTTTTTTGCCTAGTAGGGGTGAGTGTGTTTATCTTTACCTGTTGAATGCGTTTTTTTCGTAGGTGGAGAAAGATGGGGCTGTTCTATGTATTCCTATTGACACACTGTAAATTTAACTGCTATAATGACAGTATAGCATAATCGTGCTGATCTTTGAATTACTTGGGGGCGTAATGGTCTCGACGTTTTATGGTGAGCGAGGAGAGCATGCCAAGGTTGCAGAAGCCCTTGTTAATAAATTCTGTAAAAACAATAAATGCAAATACTTTTGCAACTACTTTTGGTGCTAGCCACCAACAAGTAGCAGCTTTCGCGTAGTACCTTTAAATAGGTAGCGTTCAAGCTCTTGTGTGTTACTGTGTTTATCCTTTGCCACACTCGTATTAATTAGATAAAACGACTATGTGTAGATTTTTTTGTTCTGTAAGCATAGGCGTAACACTGAACCGGCTCAAATCTCAGGGTGCTCTTGTCCAAGGGTTTGAGTATAACCAAGAGATAAGCATGTAGCGCTTTTCGTGAGTTGTTTAGCGGACATGGGTTCGATTCCCATCGCCTCCACCATTTTGTCTATGTAAGGTCGTTAGTGTCAAAAAACTAGCACGTTTCGGGCTCATATGCAAAATAGAAAATGTATTTTCACCAACTCATGCGTTAGAGTCATCTAATATTTCTTTAATTACGCTTCTGCAAGCATTAGTTTCTTTTTCTGTAGCACCACATATGCCAGCAGCAATTATGCATGCTTTCCATAAAGACCAGGCGCGTCCGCGCATCCACGTATCACTATCTAGGTTTAGAGTATTGCGAAATAATAATCGAGTTTTACAGTCAAAAAATGTCCATGCAAGTGCTAGATCGCACGCAGGATCACCAACGGCAACTTGTCCCCAGTCGATGATGCTACTCAAGCGTCCGTTTTGTATAAGTATATTACCTGCAGCAAGATCTCCATGTATCCAGACAGGAGGATGCTGCCAAGAGCTAGTGAGTGCTTTTTGCCAGGTAGTGAATGCTTTGGCTGTATCTATACTAGATATTAGGATATTGAGCGCTTCTAGCATCTGAGTATTGTAGATTTCTAGTGATCCTCCCCTATGAAAATTATCACTATTAGGAGCTGGTCCTTCGCTTGTGTTAATTACGTGGAGAGATTTCAGGAAATGAGCAATATCAAGCGCAAAGGATGCTTTATCGGTAGAGGGGGTACTAAGAAGGGTTTCTCCTGGTAGCCACCTATAGATTGACCAATGCCAAGGATAGGCCTGTGTTGGCTTACCCATAGCGATGGGGCTGGGAATGCTCACTGGTAGGTATGTAGTAAGATAAGGTAACCAGCGATGCTCTTTTATAACTTGTGGGGCATATGCTGCCTTGCTGGGTAAACGTATCAGCATATGCTCGCCTAAATGAAAAGTGCGATGGTCCCAGCCGCTTGTGGCAACAGGTTTAATTGGCAACTGTTGCCATTCCGGGAATTGAGTGGCAATTAGATTTATCGCTAAAGCGGTGTCTATGGTAACATTGTTCATAGCCTAATTGGTTAGCGGTCAAATTTAATTTCAATAGCCTTAGTTGCAGCTTGTTGCCCCTGCTGATCAAACACAATAATACGTTCTGCTCGTGCTAACTTGATGCCATGCTCTTTAAATGCGCGTATTAATTCAGTGCGAATAGCTGCTGCAATTTCCCATTGCTCTTTAACACGGCGCGCACTGATGAAAGCTCGAATTAAAAAAACAAAAGCATTTTCTTCAAATTCTTCAAGGCGACCTACTACGCCAGGGACTTTAAGTACGAGGGGATTTGCTTGTACTACGCTAAAAATGACTTTTTTAACCAGGTCAGGGTCTACAGATGGGTCAATTCGTACATTCAATTCAAAACCAATAGCATATCGGCCATGACCCCAATTAATGATCCACTTTGAAACTAAATCACGGTTGGGAATAATAACCGAATGGTTTTTTGATGTAATAATCGTAGTTGAGCGAGCAGCGATCCGGTGGACCGTCCCTTTTATTGTATCTATTTCAACGTAGTTACCAATCTCTAGCGGTCGCTCAATAAGCACAAAAATACCTGAGAGTAGATCTGCGCCAATGTCTTTGAGTGCAAAACCGAGAGCAATACCGAAGGATGCTCCCACATAAAGCATGAACTGCTGCAGCTGGATGTTAATCATAGCTAAAATAATGGCAATAAAAATAATAGTGTAATGGCAAATGCGAGAAATCGTATTTTGTATTCCTGGCTCTGAGCGCAAGATATCAAACAGCTTCGTCAAAATAAAACGATGGGTGATAGAAGAAACAATAAAGCCTGCTGCAATAAAAAGTCCAATCACTAAAAATTGGATAACTCCAATACTATGATCGACGCTAATAGGCACCACCCACTCTTTAGAAAGAGCGTGCCAAATATCAGTTGGCGAGTAATTAAAATGCCAAATGCGAGATACCAGTGTAAAGGTTATAAAAAGTAAGACTAGAAAAGAGAAAATGACAAAGAAGCCGTAATACGCTTTTGCATGTTCAAATTTATCAATAAAGTCATCTTCATCTTCTTTCATAAACATAAAAACAGCGTAGCGCCTAATTACATGGTGAATACTGAATAAAAAATACGCGATGAATAATGAACCTGGTACTGCGCCTGCAAGAAACCAAGCCATAGATGAGTAGCCAATATAGGGGTTGGAAAGAACAAATAAGCTAATTGCAAAAAAGAATACTGGGTAGTAGTGTTTGTCTATTTTGCGTTTCAATAAAATGAGCATGCTGTTAGTCGTTGGAATGAGCCGTAAGATGTCATCTTTGCTGAATAAAAAAGTAACAATCAAAACAGTAATGAGTGAATAGGCGGCTAGAATGAGGGTTGAAAAAGCGGAAGTGCGTGTGTCTGTGTACGAAATAAGAGCCAGGCGTAACGGCACAAGTGTTGCGCTTGTATAACAAAAAATACTCACAAGAACAATAAAGCGAGCCTGAAATTTTTCAGCGAATAATAAGTAGCTTAATTTTTCATTCACGTCACGCAAGAAACCAATGAATTTACGGGTAAGAAAAATGAGCAAAGGAATAGATGTTAAATGAAAAACTGCAACAGAATAAGGGCTTGCTAGTGGTCGCAAGGTGCTAAAGATGTATGAAAAATCACATGCGATGTGTAAGAAAATAAAGAGCCAGGTAAAGAATAAGCTAAAGTATGCGAGTGTAAAGTCGAAAAAGGCTAAAATGAGATGAAAATAAAGATAACGAGTATGCCCTTTAAGCCGTTCAGTCGTTTTACTTAGTTTGTTACGAGCAATTAAGAGCCCTTTTTTAAGCAGTAAAAATAGAGCACAGAAGAGCGCGCAAAAACATAACAACATAAAAAAATCGTATAGATCAAAAGAACGGATTAAGTTCACTAGTGACGAAGGTCTGATGTGTGCAGGGGTTTCCCAGTAAAGGGTTTTTAAAAATGCTTCTCCTTCAAGAATTGCAGCGATAAAAGCATCATAAGAGATTGCTTTTGGTGATCGTATCCAGATGTTGTTGTTGCGTCTACGATGTTCAATGTCATATAGAATAAGGTCATATTGATTTATAATTTTTTCTTGATTAGTAAGCAAATCAGCATTTACGGCTAGATATGATTGGGTGAAATCAAGCTGCCACGTAAGATAATTATTGGTTTCTTGCATGATGCTTAGCAAATCTCGTGGATTAATAGCCTGTTGCCCGCTTGCGATGAAGTGATCAACTTGGAGTTGTTTTTGATAACTTTTAATACGCTCTAGAGATCGATTTACTTCTATCAAATGGCTAATCGCTTGTGTTCGTGCGTCCTTAAGGCCTCGCAGAGCACTAAACGCAAGATCACGTTTGTTCGAGAATGCCGAATGGAGTTCGTCTAAGTTTTCAGTTTCTAATTTTAAGCGATACCGCATCTCTACCATATGGTATTGTAGTTCACGTTCAGTAGCGGCCATATCGGCTAGATCTTTTTTGGCGTCAAGTAGTTTTAGCTCTTTTTCTATAGCTTGCAGTAGTGCTGTTAACCGGCGTATTTGTGCTTTGATTAAAATGCTTTCCAGTGATTCTTTCCCATTTACTGTGGTATCTTTGAGTGTACTTAGTTTTTCTCTTAAAAAATCGAGCTCACTAGAAACTTTTTCTTTGTTTTGTTTTTTAGGCTCGCGCAAGGCATTTATTTTTTCTTTGATAATCAGAGCGCTTTGCGCCTCTGTTTTCCAATCTGTACGAGCAATTTCAACATCACTTTTATCAAGCACTAAGCGTTGTTCTATCTGCCCCAAGAGAGCCTTTTTGCTGTTGCTGCGCTGTTGTTCTAAATCAATAATATCTTCCCATAGACGAATTTCAGTATCTATTTTATCAATCTGTAGTTTTGCTGCTTTAATTGACTCTTCAATCGCGAGCAGTTCTTGAGCAATATTATCTGCTTCTTGGCGGAGCGCTTCAGGATTTGCATTTTTTTCATGATCTGCATTGCGATCTACTTGAGCGCTGATGCGGTCATTTTCTTTTGTTTTAACACTGTATTGTTGATTGAGTGAAGTTAAGAGCTCATTCAAAGCAATACGCTGTTTTTTAAGGTTATCTTTTTTTATTTTATTAAGTTCAATTTTGTCTTGTTGTTCAGCAAATTTTATATGTGCATCACGAAACTCTTTCCAGGAATACGCATTTTTTACACTTGCTGGTGGTTTATTTAAAAATTCAAGTAGTTCATCATATATTTTAACGCGCTGCTCATGGGTTTCAACTAACTCGCGCCACGTATCTTGTTGGTCAATTTGACTTTGTTTTCGATCATTTAGGATGGCAATTTTCTTGCTCAACAGCTCTCGTTTGGTGTCTGTCGCATGTGCCAAAGATTGATGTGCTTCTTGTAATTCGTTCGAAATATGGGCTAAGTTTTTTTGGATAGTTTTATGTGCTTCTTCTGTGCGCTTTTTTACTTCAACAACTGTTTTTTCCAGTTCAAATTTTTGTGAGCGGCGCAGTTCAGTGTTATTAATGAGCGCTAATCCAACTGCGGTCATCTTTTCTGTTGCGTGTAATGGTATCTCTGCAAGCGTGATTGCTGAGATACTCAGTAGGCTTAGGATATAGAGCAATTTCAAGGTAACCCCTTTTATATGGACTTATACACAAATGGTAACGTCTTAAAGCCGCTAATGCGTGGGTGGGAGTTGATGCATGCAAGAAGCCACGTATGATATTGTGAAAGGTCTTGTTCTTGTAGCATGGCAGCGGATTGTTTGAGCAATTGTAGATTCTGAGGTGCTTGAAAGTCAATAGTCATTGCAAGCAATGGTTTTATGCTATTGAGTGCTTCTGCAAAGTGTGGAGGGGGGTAAAAACCGAAAAGTATCAATAAGTGGCCAATCAGGCTTAGCTGAATTGCTTCCCGCTCACTTATTTCTATAAGCAGTAGTTTTAAGCTTGTTTGTAGTGTTGTGTATACTTCACTTGCAGGTTGGTGCATGGGGCAAAAAAAATAGCTAATCTCTAGGAGGTGGTGAAACCAACCAAGATTTTTATAGTTTAAAGTTGGCTGTGCTAGTAATTCGACTGACTGTACTATGAATGAATTATGTTGATCATGCAGTACGACGCTTTGAACAAAATTGCCAAGGCCCATTCGTGTACGTTGATGGTGCTTAAAGGCTATAACAGGAATTTTGCCGTACTCTTCTGTTAGTAGGCAAAATTGGGGTGATCCGATAATAGGGTTTTTGACAACGACGCCATGGATAATTTCTAGCATTTCTCGCTTTCTCTGTGTGTGCTGAGTATATACTATGAGCACGATATATGCATGAAAATATTATGATGTGCGGGGGCGCGTATGTACAGAAAAATACTTTTATTAGCTATTATTAGTTGTAGTTGTTTATTACTAGAGGCATTTCACTTGGACAGTAGGGGGACGCGATTTATTGCTAAGAGATTTGCCCAGCATATCCCCCTGGAAATGAGTTCATATTTTGCAAAAAAAAAATTTATGCTTAGGGAAGAGCAGGTAGTAACCCACCCTTTGGCATTGCAGCAAGCCGCAAAAGATGCTTTGCGTTACATTAAGTGTCACGAAGCAACTCATATTCACACAGTTGACCCTATTGGTTTTTCTTCGATTTTATCACTCAATCAAGTAAAAAATACGCTTCAATTTATAGCTGATACTATTGAAGCAGATAAAAAAAGTGGTGTATTTAGAATTTTGAATCAGCGATTTATTAATAAGCATTTTAGTTCAGTTGCTTGGCGGCCAGATAATAAAGCAGCAGCTAAGCACCATATTACTTTGCCTGATGCTCATCAAATTCGATTAACTACCTATGCGGTATTTAGTGTACAAGGTAGTAGAACAAAGAGCACTGATTATCCGTGTGCTTTGTACGCGGTTGCTGATCCTAAGCTAGCCAAGCGCTTTACCAAGCAGCAGATTATTGATGGGGCGCTAGATGATACACGGTACGCAAAAAAATGCATGCCGCTTGCATGGGTTACGGAGCAGGCGCTTGAAGATGCTATGATGAATGGCACAGTGCTGGTAACGTTTCCTGATGATGGGTCACGGCTTTTGAATGTTCATCGTAATAATTGTATTCCCTATGACCGTAAGCTTAAGAATCGCTCAGAGCAGCAACGGTACTGGTTTTTCAAAGATATTGGTAGTAAAGAGCATGAGGCTGCCCGACGGATTGAACGCATTAAAAATAGAAAAGATGTAATTTTTGCCGGTGATTTGCATAATATCGGCTTAGGAAAATTAATTGCCTTGCGGCATAAAAACCCGTTAACCAAGCAGCCAGAGTTACGCCTAGGTATTTTGGCAGATACCGGTAGTGCTTTTTATAATAATTTGTATCAACTTGATTATTTTGCTGGTCTCGCGCAGGGGGGCGAAGAGCTGAAGCAGATTATTCGTGGGCGTCCTTCATTTTCACAGGCATGTATTTTGTATAAAAGGGGATGAATCTTTTTTAGGGTAATCATGCCTTCGGAAAGAGTGAGGGCAAGCGATTATTTGCAGGATGTGCCCCTTATTTTGTAGATTTTGCCTGAGGCAATCAGGGGCAGCAATAACTTGCAAGTTTTTTTAGAGGCCTATTATTTTCAGCAATTTTCGCAAATATCCGCATTTTCAGCGGCATTATCTCTTTTGGTTGAAAAAACCATTAAAAATGAAGTTATAAAAATAATA
>CAIKAH010000049.1 GCA_903825355.1 uncultured bacterium
AGGCGTACTAGTTTTTTGTCGTTTGCGCCGATTGTTTTGCGGAGCACTGACAGCCATCATCATGGGCGCTATGGCGTTTTTTTGCGCTCTTCTGAGTGGAGATAAAACATCAAATTGATCTTCATCGTCCGATTCATCAGGTTCTGGCAAAGAGGGCTTTTGCTCTTCAGTAGCTTTCACAGCATCTGGTGTTGGATGGGACTCATTATCTGCAAAAGAAGTTTCCATTGGAACAACAGGAATATTGGTAGCTTCAGCGAAGGCTGAGTTATTTGTCATTGTAGATTGTCTTGTGGTAGCAAAATAAAGGAGGAGATGTGCCTCGTCATCATGTGCAGTGGCAGGAGTCTCTTTCTCTGGGTTTGCTGTCGTGATATCTGGTGTTTGAGGGTGCTCATCATCATCGCAGTTTTCTTGATTGCTAGTAGCAGGTACATAGTAGTGTTGCGTAGAAGCAAGTCTTTTTTTTGTGTGAATACGCATGTGTCCGGTTAAAGTGCTTTTCATGAAAAAAGATTTTTTACAGCCATTATGAGTGCACTTATAAGGTCTTTCATCAGTGTGAGTGCGCATGTGTATGGTTAAAGCGCTAGGGAGGGTAGCTCTGTATTTACAAATCTGGCACGTTTTGGCATCTGTGAAATCAGCAGCGAGAGAAGTGGTTATTGGAGCAACAGGAGTCGCGGTTTGTTCACTACTAAGACATTCCATAGCATGAAGAGAAGGCTGTGTACTTGGCAAAGCAAGGAAAGCGAGAGCGATGAGTATGTTCAATGTGTGTTTCATAAAAGTCCTGTGATTGAGAGTCAATAGTGCATGCAGGATCATTGATGGGAGAACCCGCATCTTTTTTTAGGAAAATGAAGAGCGTGAGGCTGGGGAAAGGGGGGCTTGGAAAATAGTGAAACACTGATCTGGATGGATTATCGCTCTTTTGGTGATTTGAAACGTAACTGATCTGAGGGAAATGCTGAGTAGAGGTTATGAGCCAATGTTATTTGCAAGGGGGCTTGGATGAAGGGAAGAAAAAAGGGGGCAAAGCCCCCTAGAATTGCCGATTGTTAGTTTTTGATATCAAGTAACTCAATGTCGAAAATAAGGGTGGCGTGTGGTGGAATTTTTTGGCCAGCGCCACGAGCACCATAACCCATGTCTGATGGAATTACGATGCTATACTTACCGCCTTTAGCCATTTGTTGAATGCCTTGATCCCATCCTCTGATTACGTGACCAATACCAACGGGGAAAATAAATGGTTCATTGCGGTCATGGGAGCTATCAAATTTCAAACCCTTTTGCCCTTGCTTATCCATCAAGTACCCGGTGTAATGAACGGTTACTAGCTGCCCAACTTTTGGTTTTGGTGCACCAGCAGGGGCTGCTTTGAGCTCGGTAATAACTAAATCTTTTGCTGTGGACCCTTGAATATCAAGCACCTCGATATCAAAAATAAGCGTTGCATGTGGTGGGATTTTAGCGCCAGCACCGCGAGCGCCATAGCCCATGTTTGATGGAATAACAATGCTGTATTTGCCGCCCTTTGCCATTTGTTGTAAGCCATCATCCCATCCTTGAATGACGCGTCCTTCACCAACAGGAAATTTGAATGGTTCGTTACGGTCATGCGAGCTGTCGAATTTTGTGCCTTTTTGCCCTTGTTCGTCCATCAAATAGCCAGTGTAATGCACAGTAACTAATTGGCCTTTTTGAGGTTTGGCGGCGTTGGCAGGTGGTGCTTTTAGTTCAGTGATTTGTAGTCCTTGTGGCGTCGTTTTGGCGCTCATGGTGTCCTTTTGTTTTTGGGCTTGCTTGGTTGGGGTAGCTGCTTCATGCTTGGTGGCGTTGCAGGCAGAGAGCAAGCAGCTAACCAGTATCATGTAGGTAGCTTTTCCGTACAGCATTGTATTAACTTTCATTTCTTGTTCTCCTTTTCATAAAAAACATCATTTAACTGGTTTAATCTATCGCAAAGTTTTATTTATGAAAAGGCTATTTTTTGTTGGTGCATTCTAGCGTAAATAAGCTTTTTTGTAAAAGAGAACCTAGCTGGTGCTAAAACCAGTCTGTGCCTCCATCGCCATCTTCAGTGGTCTCTAGATCGCCTACTGTGCCATCCGATTCATCGCTTGCGCTGCTACTTTTATTTAATGCGGGTTTAGCGATTGCTATCTGGTGCTGGCGAGTGCTTTTGGAAATGACGCTTTTGTCATCGTCAAGCTGCTCTGCTTCGTCGTAAGGTTCACGCTCCGGTTTGCTCGCAACTCCTTGCGGTGATGATACAAGTACGTTAGACAACCTAGCAGTTACAGTAGCTAGTGCGGTATCACTAGGTATGGTATCCCCCGAAAGGGCTCCCGCCGCATCTACCTTTTTCTGGCTTTCCCGAGTGGCTGGTAGGCTGGCCGCAGGGGCGGAAAGAACGTTGCTTTCTTCCTCACTGTGGATCGTTGTTGGTAGCTCTTTATCATCATCTTCATCATCATCTATGACCGTGACTGCCATATCATCAGCAAGACTTGCTGAGTTGCGCCTGCTTGTGCTAGCATCGTCTCTTCCCGTCGGGTAAATAATATGATTAGCTTCATTATTAAACCAGATCCTCAGGGCGGGGCTATTAAGAAAAGCATCCCAACTATTAATCGGTGACGTGTCCGTGCTTGCAGTCTCTGTTAAGTGCTGCATGAGG
Source organism: uncultured bacterium (assembly GCA_903825355.1). GTDB lineage: Bacteria > Babelota > Babeliae > Babelales > RVW-14 > CAIKAH01. Next base: position 2,687 of record CAIKAH010000049.1, read on the forward strand.
GAGGCATAGAGTTTATTGTACCAGCGCTTTAGTGTATCTGATTTGATATGACGGAGGGCAATATGTGCGGTATTGGTTTTTTGTTTGTGTAAATCTGTAGTAAAGCCATCAAAAATGAGTCCCCCTGGTTCATTGCCTGGTGCCCATGAGCCCAAGAAGGTTCTCGCTGTTTCAAGAGCCTTGTAATCGTAGCTATCGTCTCGCCATACCGCAATTGCCCATGCTGCGGCGTGCATGTTTTTTGTTAGCGGTGCAGTTGCTTGGCCCAGAATGGTTTCATACAAAAGAGAGTCAGCTGTGCTGAGAGATGAAGTTTTTGCGGTTAAAATAGTATATTTTTGTGCTACGCGCATTGCAATGCCGGGGTATTTGTTATTAAAATCTTGCTGCATTGTTAATAGATAATCTTGAAGATCTGTTGCTGAGAGTACTTGCCATCTGCACGCTCTGACTGCGTCAGCTTCTTCGCTGGTAATGCAAAACTGATTAATCTGCTGAACAGCTTTCATGCATAGCAGTGTATCGATATGGCAGTTCACTAAAAAATAAAACGTTGCTTCCAGCGCGCGATTAACTTCTTCCGGTTTGAGCGTATCACCGTTTTGGGCGCGATGAGCAGTATGCCGCAGTAAAATATATTGCAGAGGGGGCATCGCCTGCCAGTTTGCTTCTAGCCAGACTAAAGATTTCCCCGCAAGATCACCCTTCTTTTTTAGCATTGTTTTTAGTTTTGTTGTTAAGGCTGCAAAATCATCTTGCGTTAGGTATGCATCTAGCGCTTCTGGGCCTTCTGCAACGGTTGTGCTTGCTGTGGTGCCATCTGCGCGTACCGGCCTGCTAGTAAAATAACTATAGACGGTGGGTACTGCAGTGGCGAGTGCGCCAAAAAAAGCTTCAGCCGCGTTTGCTGTTTGCTGAAGACTTGTAGTCATAAGAGCGGTGATTAATACTGTGCGCACGTACGTGTTCATGTGATTAAGGTTCCTTGGGTAAGCGGGCTAGGCATAACATATATTCTGATGTCATCATTTTCTACACCCTTTTTGTGTAACAAGCAATCCAAAAAATTAGGAAGATACAAATAACTAGTCTGGGCGTATAACGTTCTGATATGCGTTGGTAACGGCGGCTATTTTTTGATCATAAAAAATTTGTGCATCAGTAAGTATGCCTTCTGCCTCATTCAGCGAAATGTCGGTAGCACACATGGTAGCGCGTAAGGTAGCTCTATTCTGTTCAACTGCTGCAGCCATGCTGCTAAGCCAGGCATGTTGAGAACGGTTAATCTGACCACTGAGTGCTTTTTCTACAATCGCCTGCATCTGGTTTAACTGCTTCATGCAGCTGCCAATCTCTGCTTGCAGGTCAATATAGGCTTCAAATTCTTTTTCACGTTCAGCTGCAAAGGTATTAAACGGTGAATTGGGTAGCGTAAAATCGAGTGCCATTAAGCTGAGCATGATCAGTAATGCAAGGCGGGTAAACCATGACGGATGCTGCTCAGCAATGGTGACTGCCCGTGCCGCAAGCAGTGCAAAGCAAGCCGCGTACTCGCAGCGCAGAGCGCTTGTTTTGTGTGAACTGCTCATAGCAAGTATCAGGGCGGCCGCCAGTTCTACTTGATGTGCTAAAGAGTGAATGGTTGTTGAAAAAATGTTTTTTCGCATGTCGTAATACGGAGATACTTTTTCATTTGTTTTGCTCGTGGCTTTTTCAGTAGTTGGTGCTGGTTTAGGTGCTGCCAGCTTGGTTGGCTGAGTTGATGGTTTATTTTCTGGTGCACGGTAGCAAGCCAGCTGCCGGTAGCGCTGCACAAAAGTTCCCGCATCATAGGCAGCAAGAAGCCCCATAATAATTTTGAGCCCCAAGTAGGTGCGTTGATGGTTAACTTGAAAGGCGACGCCGTGCGCTGTACGCAAAAAAGCAAAAAGGGTGCTTACAATGGTGGCATCGAGGTCATCTTTATGCGTAAGCTCGTAGCTGCTATAACCGCTGAGTGGGGAGGCAAGTACCCCTTCAATGAGCGCAATATTTTTTGCTGTTGTTTCATCTGTTTCATCAAGCTGAGGCTGGGCGCTTCGGGCATTGTGCATGCTGCCAAGCAGTATGAGTGACAATAGTACTATGTTAGCTTTCAACATAACGGCCTCTCTTTTCAAAAAATAGGGGTAGTAGTCTTTCTGTCTATCTCTGCCCGCTGGCAGGGGTTGATTGCAAGCTTTTGAGTATAACAAGTTGCTTCAACCTGCGGGAGAGAACGATTGCTGAAAAGATGAAGCAGCGAACCAAGAAACTAACAACCTTTCTTAAATCATTTACTTTCTGTTTGAAAATATAAAATACTGTAATCAAGATAAAGTTTCTATTTGGTTATTTTTTAAACAAAGGGAAAGATGATGAAGCGTAGCAATATAGTAGTGGTAGGCCTAGCGGTGATGTTGGGGCTAATGGTTGGCAGTGCTGAGGCAATGGAGAAGAAGCGTCCTCAAATACAAACTGCTGTCACTGCAGTGAACTTTTTAAACAAAGCAACAGCAGCATCTGCTGCCAAAAAAGCGCAAGCAGGAGGTAATTCATTCGTTTCTGCTGTCGATGATGGTGTAGAAAGGACTGACTTTAAAGGCGATGAGCAAGCCCCAATGTTGATGTTGACTGATAGACCGCGGTTTACTCCAAAGCCACCGGAAGGGACTGCTCCTGTCAAAAATCGCGTAGTGCGCCCTTCAGCGCCTACTGAATCTCTAGTAGCAGCTGAGCCGGTCGTAGCAGTACCACAAACAAGAAGAGGTATCGAGCCGCTTTTTAGTAAGATAAGAGGTGGAAAGCATGGTGCAAGTGAAGCTCCTGTTGTTCGTGGGCCTCGTTTGCAAACTCAATCGGCACCAAAAAGAGCTTATGATGATGGAGATATGCCGGTAAATACATCACCGCTAAAGGGTTCAGGGAGTCGTGTATTTGGCGTAGGAATGCCTGGGGCAAAATCAACGGACGGTTTTAGCAGGATGCCTGCAATGCAATCACAATCACAGCAACCACCAATGCAATCACAACCAATCCAACCACAATCATTTAAGCAACGGTTTGTCACTGGTGCAAAATCATTTGGAAATACTGTTCGTGCTAGTTTTGTAACAATGGGCAGTGAAATTAAAAAAGCAGGTAGCCGTATTGCGGCTGGTGGCCGTGCGCTCAAGCAGCGGCTAACGCCAGCGCAACAAGAGCGCATTGAGGCTCTTGATAAGCAGAAAGTAGAACTGAACGCAAAAATCAAGCAATTAGAAACGAGTGGTGAAGTTTATACTAAAGCAGAGATCGATGCGTTGCAAAAAGAAGTATCCTCTGTAGAGGCTGAGCAAGCAAGAATTGAGAAAGCTGGTCGCTTTAAGAAGGGCGTTAGAAACATGGCGGTGGGCATGAAAAATGCGGCTTCACGTGTTCGTAATGTGTTTAAAAAGAAACCAAAAGCAGCAGCGGCAGCGGTAGATCATTCTTCAGGAGCTGCTGAAGCAGGAGAAGGTGTTGGAGCTGTAAAGCAATCTTCAGCGGCTGCGAGGTTGGCTAGCGAAACAGTACCTGCAGCAACACCGGCAGTGGAAGAAGCGGTTTTATGGAGACAAGTTCTGACTAAAAAAGAAAAATCAGGGCTGGTATTTACGCCTGGGTTGGTAACGGGAAGGGGTAATCAGCCGCAGGAAGCTGTTACTTCTACAGTTCAGTTAAATACGCAACGTGCAAGACCGCCACTGCCAAGAGGTCCGCGGCCAGAACAGCAGCAGGAACCTGTGGTTGGGATGGAAAGCCCTACAGGTGTGGCTGCTGACTTAGGAATGACGAAGCCAGTTGCAGCGAGAAAATTACAGGCTCTTGCCCGTAAAGTCATCAAAGTTAACAACGCAATTAAAGAGGTTGCAGCGTCTTCACAAGCGGTCAGTCCTGTAGTTGCTCCTGTTGCTGAGAAAAAAGAAGGAAGTAAGGTAAGGTGGATACAAAATCCTATGACGCAGTCTAGAGAAGCGGTGCCGGCTGTACCGGTTGTGTCTGCTGAAGTAAGTTCTCAAATTTCTCCATCAGGACTTGCTGGCAACAGAGCAGAACGGGTTGGCTTAATGAGGCAGGGAAAACGAAATATAGCACAAGTTGGTACAACAGAGGAAGGGGTAGTTGAGCCTTCTATGAAAAAGAAAAGCGTTGTTACCATTCCTCAGCCTGCTAAGCGCGTTCAAGTAAGCCAAGCGGCTGCAGCTGCTTCAAGCAAGATAGGCAAATCAAGTCCTACTCAAGAAGAATTACAGGCTATGATGGCAGAAGGGCGTAAAGAGAAAATTACTAAAAAAAATGGCAACAGAGGAAAAAATAGAAAGAAACATGGAAAGGGAAAACAAGAGCCTGTTGATGCAGAAGAGCCGCAAAATCCTCTTGCTGCAGAATAACAATACGTTTCAGCGGTTAGTATTCTATAACATCTATGAAAAAGAGGCATGCGGTTTCTGCATGCCTCTTTTTCATTTTTATCAGCTCTCCCGCTTATGCGGACCAATCCCCATCAGCTGCTCAAACCCTTGCATCCGGTAGGTTGAATACGAGAGACTAAGCGTAAATGATGCTTTATAAAAATGATCTGTCTGAGCGGTGGGGGAGCAATGAATTGTAAAATATATGTGGTATGGTGTGGCTTGTTATTATGTGGAGGGCAGCTTCAGGCAGCTGAAGCGGGTGCTGCCGGGGGAGGTGCTGCGGCGGCGTTTATTGCTGCAGGCGTAGCTTTATCTAAGCAGCAAGAAGCTATAGAGAAAACACTTGCTGGAGAAAAATTATCAAAAATTGCTCAGGTAAATAAGGTTGATGAAAAACAGAGTGTTCTTGCCAAGATTGCCGGCGTAAATGCGCAGGTTGGTAAAGCAATTGATAAATTTAAGTCTGCCTTGCCTAAAAAAAGTGGTCCAAAAGAGGCGGGGGGAGAGCCTCCTATGGCGGTAGCAGGACAAAAAGATAGTCCACCGGCTTTAACCGCTCCTGGTAAAAAAGATACAGTGCCCGCGGCTACTGGTGTTGCAGTGGTTAAACCAAAAGAAGGGTTGGTTGATGCTTCAGTTGCTGCATTTGCTAAATTGGCTGGTGGTAAAAAATCAGCGTCCCAAAAACCAGAATCTATGCAAGATAAGATAAATGCCGTAAACGCAGCTGCACACGGTGGTGGTGAGCTTGGTGCAAAAATTGCAGCAGCTAATCCGCATGCAGGTATGGACGAAACCATGAGGAAAATGGCTGAAAACGCTGCTAAAGATTCAGCATTAAACCGCATGGGAAAGAAGCTTATCGGGCAAGACAGTAAAATAGCAAAATGGGCCAAAAATAAGGGTATTGGGAGAAATGATGCAGGGGATGTTAATCAAAACTCACTCCTAGCAAGAGCGGGCAATAAACTGATGGGAGCAGATAGCTTAGCTGCAAAAATACAAAATAAACTGATGGGAGCAGATAGCTTAGCTGCAAAAATACAAAATAAACTAATGGGAGCAGATAGCTTGGCTGCAGGGGTGCAAAGGAAATTAATGAACGCGGATAGTGTTCTTGCTCGGCAGATGACAGCCGCAAGTGTTGTTGGGCGCCTAGGTAGCCGTATGCTGGGAGAAAAGCTGCAATACACGCTTCAAGAGCAGCAAAAGAAAGTAGCTGCATTTCAGGCCGCAGTCGCTCAGGGCAGTGTATTTGTAGACAAAATCCCGCTCAAGCAGCTTGGTACGCTTAAAGATAGTATGTCAACGGTGAAAGACCATTTAAGTCAAACAGAGAGCAAATTGAAGAGCCAGATAGCAGATTTAAACAGTGATAAATCGCCCGAAGCAAAGGCTCAACTAAAGCAGATGAGAGAGGAGCTTCAACGTGCCCAGACAGAGCTTGTAAAGGTATCTCAGTCATTACATACAGTTTCGCAAGCGCATGAACGACAACAGCTGAAGCAAGAGCTTGCCCAGGCGCAAAAACGAAAAAAGACTGAAGAAGCATTAGATGATGGAGAAGAAGACGTTGTTGAGATTCCTAAAGAGCTGCGAACTAAAGAAAATCGATTTGGTGTTACAAAAGAGGAAAGCACTGCTTCTATCCCTCAAGATGCACGAAATAGTGTAAACCCCTTGATGGTTGCTAAACAACTTGCACAGAAGCGGGCCGAAGAGGCAAAAAAACAAGCAGAAGGTGCTGCGGCAACTAAAATACAGAACTTAGTGCGAGGTAAAGCAGCACGTGATCGGGTTGCGGCGTTAAGAAGAGAGAGAGCTGAAAAAGTAGCTATGATGGCTAGCGAAAGAGCAGTAGCTTTAACGCAGCCCCCGGCCCCATCGGCAAGGCAGGAGGGCCGTATTTTGTATACCCCTAAACAAGCTCCTGGTACAGAAAAGCATTAGCTTTAAGTGAGTGTAGCTGTTTGAAAAGGGGCCCTATGGCCCCTTTTTTATTTAGGCTCAATGTTTTCTGAAATTTTTTGGCACTGCTCTTGTATCGTCAAACTATTTACATTTCTAATTGTAATTTATTAACATGGATTTAGTACAGATCAGCAAATGGTTTGTAGCTTTTGGTGCAAGTGGATAATCAAAAATGGAGGAAGTGAGATGAATAAAAGGATTTTGTTGGGTTTTTTGCTGACGAGCTTAGGTTTTGTTGGCCAGAGTTGCGCAGCTGATCATGGTATAGGAAAACAGGCTGGGGTGTCTGATGGTTCATTGTTTCTTGAACATGATCTTGATAGAGGAGCGATCATATGTGGTCCAGGAGGGAAACCTCCTAAGTGGGTTATGGAGCAGGCGGAAAAAAAGGCAAAACAAAAATCTCCGGCTGCAGGGAAAAAAACAGCGGTACGCCGTGGTGGGGGTGGCTACAATGGTGGGGGCATTCGCAAGAGGCCAGCCCTAGGCCGTAATGGGCGGGGGACACAGAAAAAGGTTTGGCAAGGAGGGAGGAAGCGGGCGGTTCCTGCGATGAAGCCAAACGCTATACCCGTTAAGCATGTTGGAGCGGAGCAAGATGCAGTGAAATCAGATCTTATTGATCAGTTGGATGAGTTAATTGAGCAAGCAAAAGTGGTAGTGAAAAAATTTGGTGGTACGAAGGAGTATGCAGATAAATGGGCAGCTGTTGTTGAGAAACATGATGCCATTATTCACCGACTGAATAAATCGTTTCCAGGGTGGTACGGTGATGCGCAAGGAATTTTTGCACATGATGGCAGTTATCAAAAGTATATAGTAGACAAAGTTATGAACTATCAAAGAGCTCTCGGATTTGCTGGGGGAGCGCGGGGCTCGTTTAGAGTCGATCGCGTTGTTTCACTTAATGACCTTCCTCGTGGTGTTTTGCTTGCTAATGTTAGTGTTGCGGGAACACGGTACATTGAATATTCAGAAGCTGAGCTAAAAGAGATGCTGAAGGCGGCAAAAGAACAAGCAGCGAGTTGTTTGCGCGCAGGAAATAATAATAATCTTCACGTTAAATGGCTGCTTGCTGTTAGTGCTCACGATTATGTGATTGATCGTTTGAATAAACTATTTCCGTCTTGGAACGCAGGTAATCATGCAGTTATTACTTACACGGATGCTCAAACTAAAGAAGAATGGCCGAAGTTTTATGTGGTGACGATGGGACAACCATATACTAATGAAGATACTTCTATTCCTCGTGAGGTATTGTCTACGTTAGATGATTTGCCGCAAGGCGTTAAGTATGCGAATGTAGAAATAATTATTCCTAGCAGCTGGGGGTCTGGTCTAAAATCCATGAGCTACTATAGTGTTACTGAGGACGATGACCATGGCGGTGGCGATAGCGCATCAAATGGTTTTGCAGATTTTTGTTTGTGTGTGAGTTGCAGTAGGAATCCGAAATATAGGAATCCGAGATTGATTCAGCAGCGATTGTTGGATGGTGAAAAAGAAGTAGGTGTTATCGTTTAATTAAATGAGAGGGATGAGATGAAAAAAGTGTTACTTCTATTACTCGCGGTGGTAGGCCTTGCTTGCCAATTAGAAGCGGCAACGGGCAATAATGAGCGGCGGCAGCGGCGTTTAGGCGCGAATGGTCATGGACGTGCAAAAGTGCGCCGTGGTGGCGGAGGCTACAATGGCGGGGGTATTCGCAGAAGGGCAGCCCTGGGTCGTGGTGGCGCAGGTACACAGAAAAAGTTTGGGCAAGAAGCAAACACCTATACCCCATTATGGCTTCCTCAGCCAAAAAGTGCTGGTAGGAAGGGATCGGTTAGCCCTGCAGAGCGTGCACGGGCAAATGCAGTATTGGATGCTTTTTTAGAGGCATTTAAAAAACAAGATTTACCGGCAGCAGCAAAGTTGTTCAAGGGCTTTGATACTCCTGTTGAAGTTGCTCAGATTTTTGGGCAGGCTTCAAAAGAAAATATCGTTGCTGTTGTCTCTGCGCTTATTCAAACAATTGCTCCATTTATGAATATGGTTGATGCAGTTGAAGCACAACAAAACGTTATGGATATGCGTCCGGTAGGTGATCAAGTAGCTTCATCGCAGGTGGCGACCGACCCTATAATGGGAGGATATGTGCGATCGCCAGGATACCAGCAAATGCTAAAAGATGTACCTCCAGCAATTGCTCAGCCAACGATTGTTTCTTCATCTGAAGGTATTTTAAAAAAATAATAATGGAATAAAAAAAAAGAGGCCTTCATTAACGAGGGCCTCTTTTTTTTTAGGTGCTAATGCTTATTTAGCTTCAGTGAAATCGGTATCGATTGGCTCGCTACCATCTTTCTTTTCTTCAGCTGTTGAAGCTGCTTGCGCGCCTCCTGCTGCTTGTTGTTCTTTGTACAAGAATTCAGCAATTTTGTACGATGCATTCATCAATTCGGTGTGCGCTTTTTCAAGCTCTTCTTTGTTGTGTTCGTGCTCTACCAAGGCTTTTTTAGCTGCTTCAAGTGCTGTTTCAACGGTATTAACATCAGCAATAGGGAGCTTTTCCTTGTTTTCTTGCAAGGTTTTTTCTACTTGCGCAATCATGCTATCAAGATTATTGCGCTTTTCTACGGTTTCGCGGCGCTTTTTATCGTCAGCTTCATGTAGTTGCGCTTCTTGTACCATGCGTTCAACTTCTTCTTTGCCCAGGCCAGAAGAGTTTGAAATGGTTATTTTCTGTTCTTTGCCAGTGCCTAAGTCTTTTGCTGAAACGTGCACAATACCATTGGCATCGATATCAAACGTAACCTCAATTTGTGGTACGCCACGCGGTGCATTTGGAATGCCTTCAAGGCGGAAGCGGCCAAGTGATTTATTGTCTTGTGCAAATTCGCGCTCACCTTGTACCACATTAATATCAACTGCAGATTGGTTGTTGTCAGCTGTTGAGAAAATTTGTGATTTACGCGTTGGGATGGTGGTATTACGTTCAATGATGCGTGCTGTAATATTTCCCATGGTCTCAATACCAAGTGAAAGTGGAGTAACATCGAGCAAGAGGACGTCTGTCACATCGCCAGCCAATACGCCACCTTGGATTGCAGCGCCCACAGAAACTACTTCATCAGGGTTTACTGAGCGGTTAAGCTCTTTGCCAAAGAAGTCTTTAACCATTTGCTGTACTTTTGGAATACGGGTAGAACCGCCCACCAAAATTACTTCGTCAATTTTGCTTACGTCAATACCAGCATCTGCAATAGCGCGTTTGCATGGCTCGAAGAGGCTATTGAAAATGTCAGCACACAATGATTCGAACTTGGCACGGGTAATTTTGGTTACCAAATGCTTTGGTCCTGAGGCATCAGCAGTGATGTATGGCAAGTTAATTTCAGTTTCTGGCATTGAAGAAAGTTCAATTTTTGCTTTTTCAGCTGCTTCTTTGAGGCGTTGTAGCGCCATTTTATCATTGTGCAGATCCATGCCATTTTCACGCTTGAATTCTGCTGCCAAGTAGCTAATAAGGCATTCATCGATATTGTCGCCACCAAGCATGGTATCGCCGTTTGTTGATTTAACCTCGGTGACTCCATCGCCTACTTCTAATATTGAAATATCAAAAGTACCGCCACCAAAGTCGAATACTGCAATGGTTTCGTTGCTTTTTTTATCAAGGCCATAAGCAAGTGCTGCAGCTGTTGGCTCGTTGATAATACGCTTGACGTCTAAGCCTGCAATTTTGCCAGCATCTTTGGTTGCTTGGCGTTGAGCATCGTTGAAGTAGGCTGGTACGGTGATAACAGCTTCAGTAACTGTTTCGCCCAAATACGCTTCAGCGGCTTGTTTTAATTTTTGAAGAACAGCTGCAGAGATCTCTTGTGGAGATACTTGTTTGCCGTTTACTTCAATAGCGCAGTCGCCATTAGCGCTTTCTACCACTTGGTAAGGAACCATTTTGAGGTCAGCTTGGTTAATTTCATTGAATTTTTTACCAATGAACCGTTTTGCAGAGAAAATGGTGTTGGTTGGATTGGTGATTGCTTGACGCTTTGCGATTGAACCAACTAGGCGTTGTCCGTCTTTAGCAAAACCAATCACTGAAGGGGTTGTGTTTGCGCCCTCTTGATTTGGAATAACTTTTGCACTACCGCCTTCCATAAATGATACGACGGAGTTGGTTGTACCTAAGTCTATGCCGATAATTTTTGTCATGAATTAAATCCTTGGCTTTTGTTGCTTTTTAACGCTATTTCCTTTATTCGATCTTCGAGTTGAGACTAAAGTTTTTAGCCTCATAAATTAGTTTATTTTTTTCAGTGTAATGTGTCAAGTAGGATTGAGAGAAAATCTTAGTCTATTGTTGTAGATTTCTTGATAATGCACCCTTGCGTTAGTAGTGAAAATTTCTATTTCAATGGTTGATTAGTTAAGGCAGCTGCTGTGGTAAGGTTATGGAAAGAGAGAAGGGCGCCTTGCTGTTGGGTCGCATAATTAAATATTATGTTAAGCTAATGGCTGTTATTGTGCCCGTTTCCTGCTTCTTTTTTGATGCTTTGATTGGTCGATTCATCCCTGCCTGGCGCCGCATCGCGCGACCGGGCACTCCGTTGAGGCCCCCTTGACTTTGCTCTGGGGCTTGGGGGCTCGGGGGAGCGGGCAGGGGGGTGTTTAAAACGGGGGTAGGGGTTAAGGGTCAAGGGGGCCTCAACTCCGTGTGTAATGGGCAAATAGGAGGATATAGTAGGATAAAAGAGAGATAGGGTTAGGATAAAAGAGAGATAGGGTAGGGTTAGGGTATTACGGTATAGGGGATTAGTGAGTGAGGATAAGTGAGTTAGGATATCTGCATAAGTTTTGGTATTGGGTGTATGGGTAGTAAGGGGAAATAGGATAAAAGAGAGATTAGGATAAAAGAGAGATAGGGTTTAGATAAGATAAGATAAGAATAAGAGAAAGAGTAGGGGTTAAGAGAGGGTAGGGAATAAGTATAGATAATAAGTGAGATAAGTGAGAAGTGAGAGATGTGCTGTATGGGGTTAAAAGAAAAGAGGAGTTAAAGGAGAGGAGTTAAAGGAGAGGAGTTATAGGTTATAGGTTAATCGTAATGGATAGGGGTAAACCAATAGAACGGGGGTGTTATCTATATATATGTAACTACCAGCCTTACGTGTTGATGAGCGATTGGCTGCTACCTTGGATCCATCGACATAAGCTCATTCAGGGGCCGTTTCGCTACTGTTTTTTTTATCTGCCTATGGATTAATGTTCTTAAAAGCAAACAACGGGAGCCGTTGGCGACGAATTAAGCGCAAAAACATTAGAGGATTATTATATATTTTAGGAAGGCTGAGATAGCTAGACCAGCAGCAATGCTACTGATTATTACCCAGCGTGAAGCATAGATTCTAAGGGCAATACGCCATGTGCTCCAGGCATTGGCAGCAATGATAGCAAAGCTGATAGATCTGACAACAATGAGCGCGATCAGGGTTGCGGCTGGGGAGGTAATAAAGCTATGCCGGACCATCACATAGAGCGCAATTAATTCTGTCAGTTTGAATAAAAAGAGCTTACTTGCTGCTTCTTCAATAATGTATAGTTGTTCGTACAGTAAGAAGAAAAACTCAGCAAATGAGATGAGTAAGAATAGCAATGCAAGAGCAAATGATTCGTTAGAGATGCTGGGCTGTTTGCTAATCTTCACAATATTATCAATATTAAGCGCAATAATAATAATGACAGGAGCAAGTACGCTTATTAATTTATTATTTATGGCATTAAATGCCTGTATTTTAACGGGCTGACTTTCTTCTTTTATGTTTGCTAATAAGGCGTTGCCTGGGTACCAGATAGTTGATTTGATAATGGATTGGAGCGCATTGACTATGACGCTAGCGATATAGAAGGTGCCTGCAGATACTAGGCCAAAGCGCCAAGCAAAAAGCGGTGTTAAAAAGTTACTAGTAAACATATTTCTTGTTACACGTAGTAAATAATTAAAGAGGCGTGTGCTAAGAATGCGATAGGGCATTGACCTGTTAAAGGTGCATGGTCCTTCTGGTAGGCTGCGATGATACGAACGTACCAATAGTACGAATGCTATTACGCATACAAAAGAGTCAATAAGATGCGGTATAAAGACGGTATTGAGGGATAATGGCTGGTTCCATATCAGGGTGGGAACCCAGGTCATTGCGAGGTACGCTGCTAGAATGGCTATTTCGATGCTCACTACATATTTGGTCAAAAAAGTTGTGTGGAGCAGCATGCGTAGAAAAGTACGTGTAGTTTCAAGGAGAATAATACTCGGTATTATCCAGATAAAGGGAAGTTCAGTAAAGGTGGTGGCTGCGATATAGGTTGCTACTCCAGCGCAGCAGATAATTAATGGGAAGTGTGGTGCAAGGGAGTAGTTAAGGAGGAAGACTTTGAAGTTCTGTTGATTCTTATTCATCAAGTGAATAAATGGAGGGAGCGAATTAGTGGCCCCAAGGTCGGCAATATAGGTTACCAGATATATGATTGAGAAGAGGCTTCCCATAGCACCATACATAGTTGTTGGCATGCATTTCATAAGCAACAAACAGTGGGTAACCTTGCAGATTTCGTATACAAAGCTACCAGTCAATGTCCATTTGAAGCTGACATTAAATTGATTGCTGATAGACTGATTGCTCTTGGTTTTCATAAGTTACCCTTTCTGCCAAATGCTACTATGTTTGCCACAGTATATATTGATTATTATTAAAGGTTGAGTTTTTACTTGTGCCTGTTTCGCGCGTTATTTGATCTTTTTTTACAGATTGTTTGGTTGCGTTATTGTTTATGCTACTATTATCTAGGTTGATTGGCTTTACCGATTGACAAAATAACAGAATAAAGAAGGTATAACAGATGTGGGCTAATGTGCTTCAAATTCGTTGCTTGGTGCTTACCGCAGCTCTATTCTTAGTGTTGCATGTTTTTATTGTTTCGCTTAATGCTAGCCAAAGCTGCCCTGCTCGCTCTTCTCTCTATTCAAACTCATACTCCACAGAAGAATCAGCTATATCTGTATTATTTGATATCCAAGACATACCACAGAGAATAGATCTTTCTTTTCACACTGAAAAAACTATGCTACATGCTGTACTGACAGAGCTCTTTATGCTGAGGGCGCATTTATTTATAAAGGCCCGTGAGCAAGATGTTAACTTAGTCATGCGTGAGCGATATGCCCAGTTTGATGACGTTGTTGGACTATATGAACTTTTGCGCATGTCTTATGCTACTGCCAGTAATCGAGAGCTTATTCCTTCAGCTATACTGCAAGATGTGCCTTTTGAACGCTTAGTTGCTTCTGTTTCATATCCTTCGATTAAAGAAGCAATTACTTATTTACGGCAAGGAAACCCTGCTTTGTTGGTACGGATAATCGATAAGGAAAATAGCGATTATAGCGAAGCAGAAAAGCGTTCTGCATGGGCATGTTGCTTAGTTATGCTTATTGCTGTTTGTAACACAGTGGTTGATGTGCAGGTGCACATTCGTGGCATTGCTTCTTGTATTAATCTTATTCAAATTTATGAGCATGTTGAACAGCTTCCTATTGAGAATGTACTGCAAGCGATGCATATGCTACTTTATCGTATAGGTGTTATGCTTGATAGTATGAGCCAAAAAGAAGAAGGGTTTGTTGGTTGGTTAAAAAATAAGTGGGTATATCTTCCTGTTACAGTACTTATTATTGCTATGCGCATAGCAAAATACTATTGGGGAAGTAACCATATATTTAGTTCTTATACAGGCGGCAATCAGTGGAATGGTGTAAGCCAATTTGGTAATGATGGCTCTTTTGGTCTACATAATTTACTGTTTGAGACACGCATTAAAGAAGGTGACAGCAAATTTTAAAATGCTGAGGTTGTGTTGTAGGGTCAGCATAAAAGAAACGTGTTTCCATCAAAAGGAATCCTATGTTCAAGCTTCACGACCATGTAATTTATCCGGCACATGGTGTTGCTCTTGTTGATGAAATTAGTGAGAAAAAAGTTGGCGAAAACACTATTCAGTTTTTAACACTTAATTTTGTTTTTAAAGAAATGACTATTTTGGTGCCAACTTATAATGTGGCTTCTATTGGGATTAGGTACCCAAGTAGTGAGCAAGACGTTAATAGTGCAATTCATGAACTTTCAAAAAAACCAGAAAAAATGCTTGATAGCATTGACTTCACTCCAAGTGGCTGGAACCGTCGACATAAGGACTACCAGCTAAAGATTCAGATGGGAAAACTGGTGGAAGTTGCTAAGATATACCGTGATTTAATGTATATTGCACAGCAAAAAGATCTTTCTTTTGGGGAGAGAGTTGTTTTACAAACCACCGAAGAGCTTATTGCGCAAGAGATACAAATTATAAAGAAAAAAGAGCGAGAAGCCATAGTGCAGGTACTGCGTAATCCATTTAAGCAGTTTATTTTTCACGACAAAGGCTTCCTGCACGAGTCACAACAAAGCATTTAGAAAGTATACAAAGTATAAAATGGTTGTTATTGTTACGGGACCAACCGCATCTGGTAAAACGGCACTCTCTGAACAGTTGGTTCCCTATCTACAGGGGGCTGTTATTAATGCAGATATGGGGCAGTTCTATACGGCATTAACTATTGGAACCGCTAAACCTAATTGGCAAGCATTGCCTTTTGATGCTTATTTATTTGACTGGGTTGATACGCCACGAGATATTACGGTTGTTGATTTTAAAAAAGCAGTAGACAATTGTGTGCTTGCTATTCAGGAGGCACACAAAATTCCCCTTATTGTCGGAGGCTCTTCTTTTTATATAAAATCTCTTTTTTATCCTCCTCAACAGGTTCCTTTTAGTTGCCCTGTTGACATGACAACATTTGATGCGTTGAGCGCTGCTCAATTATGGGATCAATTATATGCTATAGACCCTGAACGTGCACTAGCTATTCATAAGACTGATCACTATAGGTTATCTCGAGCATTGGCGTTATGGCATGGTACTGGTCAAAAGCCTTCAAGTTTAAAGCCTCTTTTTGTAATGCCATATAAAAAAATATTGTTAGTGGTAGTTCTTCCTGATCGGGCTGTTTTAACAGAACGTATTAATATGCGGAATGAGGAAATGATTAAAAGCGGGTGGGTTGAAGAAGCGCAAGGCTTGTTGTCAACTGAATGGCAGTCCTTTGTTCAGCAAAAAAAATTAATAGGTTACACAGAATTACTTTCTTGGCTAACGAGTGGCGCCAAGAAAAATCAGCTTAGGACGGTAATCAATGCTATTAATATCCAAACCAGACAGTATGCTAAGCGCCAAGAGACCTTTTTGAAAAAGCTAGTAAAAGAGGTTGCGACTGACGCAGAAAAGGCTGGGGCAAATCTACAAATCATTATCACTCACGATAATTCATTGCAATCTGTCGAAAAAATTATCAATATCATTAAATCGTCATAGATTTTTTTCAGATTGCAATATGTTTTGTAAAATCAACCGTAGGGCTATTTTTTTTCTTCGCCATCTTATACTATTGGCTCCCATGAGTTTTGTTTCTTATTGTCAATCTCGTTTGTGTTCACGAAAAAGCCCTGCAGATCGATTAATACGAGCGCCTCAGTGCAGTTGGTGGTAGCCAAGGTGCACAATATACAAAAAAATGCGTGTTTTTAAGTTGGAAAAAAGAGGTTTATGGGGTAAACTCCATTACCATGCAGTGGTGACAAAAAAGGAAAAAGCAGAATAGGTTCTTCCGGCTTGAAAGGGCTTTCATGATTTACATGTTTAGAAAAGAAATGAAAAAATGGCAAAACGTTCTCTGGGTTGTTTTAGCCTCATTAATACTCGGCACTCTCTATGGGATTAAGTTTGGTCCTAGTGGTCCAGGAGATTTAAAAGTTGCTAAGGTAAATGGCTATCCTGTTACGTTTGATCAATACAGAAAAGCGCTTATGGAAATTCAAGAGCGCATCAATGCTATTAAGCAGATGGCTAAAGCTTATGGCATGTCGGAAGAAATGTTTTTGCAGGCTTATGGTTTTGACAATCCACAAGCACTAGCCCTTGATAATTGCATTCAAACAAAATTATATGACTATGTTAAAAATCAATTGAGTATGCGTGTTGACAAGCAATGGTTTGCCCAAGAGCTGGTTAAATCAATGCCTCACTTGGTTGATGCAGAAGGCAGAGTGAACATTGGTATGTATCATGATTATTTGCAGCGCCTCTCAATGACTCCAGCAGAATTTGAAGAGCGTCGCGCAGAAGAAATTATGCGTGATCTCCTTCTTAAGTTTGTTCAACATACGGCTTATGTTCCTGGCTTTATTGCCAAAGAAACAGCTATCCGTGCTATTACTCCTCGTAGTTTTGGCGTAGTTACGTGCAAAACTGATATGTTTATGGCCGAAGCAAAACAATTGGCTTCTGATGAAAAAGAAGTAAATGCATTTTACCTGGGAAATAAAGATAAATACCGCCAACCAGAACAACGTAGCGGCATGTACTGGGAAATCGATACTAAATCTTTTGTTGATGCGGTTGATATTGATAATGCTACAGCCCATAATTTTTATGAAAAGCATAAAGCTGCTTTATATCGCATTCCTCCAAAGGTAAAAGTACGTCGCTTAATATTAAAATCTCAAAACGGCAGTATGCCATCAGTAGCCACTGACATTCTTAAAAAAGCAACCGACAACCCTGAGCACTTTGCTGCTCTTGTAAAACAGTACTCAGTTGATGCTGACTCAGCATCACAGGGCGGAGTGGTTGATTTTTTTGAAAAAGGCACTTACGACGCAGATTTCGAAAAAACAGCATTTCGCTTAAAAGAAAAAGGTGAAATTTCGCCTATTGTTAAAACTAAAGATGGTTACGAAATTCTTCAATTGGTTGAGCGGATTAACGCAGGAGAAAAACCATTTGAGTTAGTAAAAAATGATATAATAACATCACTCAAGGCAAAACGGGCATTAGCACAGGTACGCGCTACTCTCGAACAGTTGGTTCGTTCAGCGAAAGAAGATACTAAGCAATTAGATACTTTTATTGCAAAGCACCATCTTGTCGGCAAAAAAACTGATATGCTTGTGAACGCTGATGCTAAAGGAAATTCTCTTCAAGCATTACTTGCAAAGAAATTTTTTGCTTTACCGGCTAAAACTCCTGCCTTCGGCTATTTTGTTCATGAAGATCGCTATATTATTTTTTCGTTAGAAAAAGTAGCAAAATCATATGTCCCACTTTTTAGTGAGGTAAAAGAGAGCGTAACCAAAGATTTTATAAAAGATCAAGCACAGGTCATAGCCAAGCGCATCTTGAAAGATGTAAGGGCTGCTGTATTGGCCGGCAAAAAAACATTGCATGAAATAGCTAGTGAGTTAAAAATGCACTATACCAAGACTGAGATGATTACAAAAGCAAGTGAGTTGAAAGAGTTTGGTAATGATAGAGGCCTTGCTGAAAAAATTGTCTCTTTAACCGACCCATCCCAAGTTCTTTTTGTAGCGCAAGGCGAGAATTTCTACTTGGCAAAAATAGAAAGTGCAAAACAAGTAGAAAAAGTCGATCTTGATAAAGAAATAGCCAAGTCTACTAAATCAGAGCATGCTAAGATCGGTTCTTTGCAGGTGGGAGCGTTTATTGCTTCTTTGCACAGAAATGCTAAAATAGAGTTAGAAAATAAAAATGTACTTGAGATGCAACAGGTGAAAGAATAGTAGATGAGTAAACAAATAGTGCAGACAACTGAGCGAGCAAAAGCACTTGAAGTCGCCTTTGCGCAAATTGATAAACAATTTGGCAAAGGGTCTGTCATGCTTTTAGGTCAGAAGACCGAGCTTAAGCTTGAGACTATTTCAACGGGGTCAATATTAATTGACCAAGCATTAGGCATTGGGGGACTTCCTCGTGGACGTGTTGTTGAGATTTATGGCCCAGAGGCATCAGGAAAAACAACAATTACATTACATGCCATTGCGCAAGCACAAAAAATGGGTGGAGTGTGTGCATTTATCGATGCAGAGCATGCTCTTGATCCTTCATATGCAGCAAACATTGGCATAAATGTTGATGATCTTATTGTTTCTCAGCCAGATTATGGTGAACAAGCACTTGATATTGTTGAAATGTTGGTTCGATCTAATGCTGTTGATATGATTGTAGTAGACTCTGTCGCAGCGCTTGTTCCTAAGTCGGAACTTGATGGCGACATGGGAGATGTACACGTTGGCTTGCAAGCGCGCTTAATGTCGCAGGCTTTGCGCAAATTAACGCCCGTGGTGCACAAATCTCGAACGGTCCTTATATTTATCAATCAGATCCGCAGCAAAATTAATTCTATGCCATTTGGTGACCATGAAACAACTACTGGTGGGAATGCATTAAAGTTCTATGCTTCAATACGTTTGGATATCCGTCGTATAGCGACACTAAAGAAAAACGATAAGCCAATTGGCAATCGAGTACTTGTTAAGGTTTCCAAAAATAAAGTTGCCCCTCCTTTCAGGCGTGCTGAGGTAGACCTTCTGTTTGGTGAGGGTATTAGTAAAGAACTTGATACTCTTGATGCCGCAATTGCAGCTGATATTGTTGAGCAAAACGGTGCCTGGTTTACAGTTGGCGCAGAAAAGTTGGCCCAGGGTCGAGATAATTGTTTAAAAAAATTGAAGGAAGAGCCAGCTTTGTATGAAAAAATATACGCTGCGGTTCGAGAGAAGTTAATAAGTGGAACTTCACCGGTCAATGCAGGAAGTGATAGTGAATAATACGAATAACAAACCATTTAATAAAAATAATAGTAAAGCCCCGAATGACGCTCTAAATAAGCATAATGTAAATGAGCAAATTCGTAGTGAAAAGCTTATGGTTATTGATGACCTTGGGCAACAACTAGGGCTTTTGCCTCGCGGGCAAGCACTTATGAAGGCTTATGAAAAAAACATGGATTTAGTGCAAGTAGGCGAAAATGATGGTGTGCCTATCGCTAAGTTTATGGATTATGGTAAGTTTTTATATGCTAAGAAAAAACAGCTTGCTGACGCAAAAAAACACCAAAAAGTTATTCTTGTAAAAGAGATTAAAATGCGCCCAAATATTGGGGATCAGGATTACAAGACTAAGCTGAACCAAGCAGTTCAGTTCTTTGCAGACGGCAACAAGGTTAAATTTACGCTCCAATTTCGTGGACGTGAAGCTACCATGATTGATGACGTCGGACCACGTTTTTTTTCTCGAATTCTTACTGATTTAGTAGAAAAAAATGTAGGCCAAGTCGTTGAAGAAAAAGACAGTAGAAGCAACATGCTCTGGACAAAGATTTTCTTTGTTAAGGGTAAGTAAAGGAATTTATAATGCCAAAAATGAAAACACACTCAGCGTGCAAAAAAAGATTCAAGAAAACCGCTAGCGGTCTTGTTAAGCGTACTCGTGCATACCGTCGGCACCATGCATGGGCTAAAAATGCTAAGCGTGTTCGTGATTTACGTGGTATTAGCTATGTAAATGCATCACAAGAAAAGAAAATTAAATCATTAATGCCGTACTAGTATTTTTATAATTAAATATTGAATTTAGAATTGAGGTCATATTATGTCACGCGTAAAACGTGGTGTTGTCACCAAACATCGTCATAAACGTCTATTAAAGCAAACTAAAGGATTCTGGGGCCAACGAGGCAACGTATTTAAACGTGCAAAAGAAACGTTAATGCGTGCTATGGCGTTTGCTTATAAAGGCAGAAAATTAAAAAAACGTGATTTCAGAGCACTTTTTATTGTTCGTATCAGTGCAGCTTGCAAAGCTCATGGCACTTCTTATAGCAAGTTTATGCATGGTCTTAAGCAAGCAAATGTTCTTCTTAATCGTAAAATGTTAAGTCAGCTAGCTATTTTCGAACCACAAGCATTTGCAGACCTGGTTTCCTTTGTTGCAAAAAAATAAATGTATTGCAATTGATATTCCATAGCCGCTAATCTGTACGTTAGTATGGTAAACGGCTATGGGTATGGGAAAAAGGAATAAGCAATGAAACATTTGGAAGAGCTTGAGCATAAGGTTCTTCGCTTGATTGAAAAACACCAAGAATTACAAGCAAAGCATGCTGATGCTACCAAAGAGATAGAGTTATTACGTGGACAAGTACAGCAATTTGAGGCTTCTCTTCTCAAGGAAACATCTAGCTTTCAAGCGTTAGTTCAAGAAAAAACTGCTATAGTTACTAGTATCGAGGCGTTACTCACTAGTTTAAATGCTCTTGAAAACAATCATTAACGATCGTGTATCATGCAAAAACAGTTAAAAATTACCCTAAATGGTAAGCAATACTCGATCGCAACTGATGAGCATGATCAGGATATTTTACGAGCTGCGGAGCTTGTTGATACCCTGTTTAAAGCAAAAAATGAAAAAATGCCAACTTTAAGCGAGGATAAAATTGCGCTTATGGTAGCCCTTCATATAGCTACTGACCTGCTTAAAAGCCAGCGTCTTTTAGCTGCTGATGAGATGCGGCTTGGGCATATAGTTTCATTAGTGGCTGATGCTGCGTAAGTAGCGGTTCTATTTAGTAATCAGAGCGTAATGCTAGCGGGTTCTTCCTTTTTTTCTTAGCCTCAATTCTTAGTGAGGCTAACAGCTGTATTACCGATTTCCCCTACTGTTATTTAGATTTGAAGGCACAGCAATGGATGGAATAATGCTAGTTACAGCACTTGCTGGCGCGCTTAGTGGTTCTCTTGCGGCTTTGGGTTTTGTGTACACACGTAAACGTCAGTTGCTGTACGCTAAAAACAATGCTGCTCAATTTATTAAAAATGCTCATGAAGAGATAGAACGGCTACGCCGTGATGCTATGGCTGAGCTTAAAAATGAACTTAATAAGCGTCGCAGTGAGTTTGATTTAGAGACAAAACGATTAAAAATCGAAAATGCTCAAATACAAGCAAAAGTACAAAAAAAACAAGATTCGCTAGATCAACGTGAAGTGTTATTGGATGATTTGCGTCGCGAGCTCCAGCAAAAAGATCGTGAATTATCCAAGCGACTTGATAATTTAAATAATGATGAAATAAAGATCAAAAAAATCTTTGAAGAGTTTATGGTTAAGCTTGAGCGCTTGAGCAATATGAAACAAGATGATGCGCGGCGTATCTTGTTTGAAACCATAGAAAAAGATGTAAGGCTTGCAAGCCAAAAGTGGATTTCTAAAATAGAAGAAGAAGCCCGCGAAATGGCTAAAGAAAAAGCAACTACTATCATGTGTGGCGCTATGCAGCGGTATCTTGCTGAAACAGTTACCTTGCATTCTTCTAGCGTTATTCATCTACCAAATGAGGAGATGAAGGGGCGTATAATTGGTAAAGAAGGTCGCAATATTAAAGCTCTTGAAATGGCAACAGGAATGGAGTTTGTTATTGGAGACACGCCAGAAATTATTACCATTTCTGGCTTTAACCCGATTAGACGTGAAATTGCAAAGCGTACGTTAGGAAAGCTGATTTTAGATGGGCGTATAAATCCTACACGTATTGAAGAAACAGTAGCCAAGTGTGAAACAGAGCTAGACCAAAGTATTCTGGAGATTGGGCAGCAAACTACTTTAGAATTTGGTTTTAGAGGAGTTCACCAAGAAACACAAAAACTTATTGGCAAACTTCATTTTCGCACTAGCTTTACTCAAAATAATCTTATTCACAGCAAAGAAGTTGCCTATTTTTCACGTATGATAGCTCAAGAACTTGGATTAGATGGAGATGTTGCTGCTCGTGGTGGACTGCTGCATGATATTGGCAAGGCTGTTTCTGCTGAAGTTGATGGGCCCCATGCCTTGATTGGTGGTGATTTGGCTAAAGAATACGGGGAAGATCCAATTATTGTTAATGCTATTGCTAGCCATCATGAAGAAATCCCAGCCATTAGCGTATATGGTTTTATTGTGCATTTGGCAGATGCTATTTCAGCATCCCGCCCAGGAGCACGTAAAGAGACCTTGTCTACTTATATCAAGCGGCTTGAGCAGCTTGAAGAAATAGCTGGTACGTTTGAAGGAGTTAAACGTGCATTTGCCTTACAGGCAGGTCGTGAGATACGAGTAGTGGTTGATGAAGATAGGCTTACTGATGACCAGGCATTTCTTCTTGCCAGTGAGCTTGCTAAGCGTATAGAGCAAGAAATGGCGTTTCCTGGCGAAATTAAAGTTAATGTTATTAGAGAAAAGAGATTTATTCAGGCGGCACGTTAAAATATGGCATCATTGTTACGATTTGTTTTTATTGGTGATATAATTGGCGCCCCTGGCATAGCTATGTTTCAAAAATGGGCTCCCCGATTGCGAGAGCGTTATCACGCGCAGGCGATTATTGTGAATGGTGAAAATGCTATGAAAAATGGCATGGGACTTAATGCTAAAATAATCGATTTGTTACGAGAAAGTGGTGCTGCCGTTGTTACGACTGGTAACCATGTATGGGATCAAAAAGATCTCTATGCTGCGCTTAATGAGCGGGACGATGTTATTCGTCCCGCCAACTACCCTCCTGGGATGCCTGGTAAATCATATGCACTTATACAAGTACAGGGGCAGCTGGTGGCAATAATTAACCTCCATGGTCGCGTGTACTCTAAAGATAATTTGGATTGTCCCTTTAGAACTGTGGATTCTTTGTTAACCTTCTTAAGAACGAAGACCAATATTATTTTTGTAGATTTTCACGGAGATGCAACTTCAGAAAAACGGGCTATGGGAATGTTTCTTGATGGTCGCGTTTCTGGCGTGTATGGAACACATACGCATATTCAGACTGCAGATGAAATGCTACAACCAAAAGGTACGAGCTATGTTACTGATCTTGGCGGTTGTGGAGCGCTCAATTCTGTTCTCGGTATGCAATTTGACGGTATGCTGCCGCTCTTTTTGCAGCATCGCAAGATGGGTAAAATGGTAGTTGAAGAGCAACCACCATTTGTCTTAAGTGGTGTGGTTGTTGAAGTTGAAACTCAAACAGGTAAGTCTGTTAACATAGAACGAATTCGCATTGTGGACAATGAAATTCACGTATAAAGTGGACTTGGTAAGTACCACATGCTATGATTACTAGCTATTTTCTTATACATTTCTTGCAAACAGCAAGCATTTATTTCACTGTCCTATTAGGGCTTTTTTTATCGTGTAATATCGTTATTAAAATGCCTATAATTCATCATGCTGGTATTTTGCCAGCTCTGATTATGTTATTGTTACCGGTCATGACGTTATTTGCTTTGCCATTAGCTAGTAGCATGGCCGTCTATATTACGGTAGCAGAGCATAAAGATCGCGATGAGCTAGTAGTTATTTCTTTTTTGGCTAAAGGAATGCAGAGCCTGCGGTATAGTGTCGTATTGTATGGATTTTTATGTAGTATTCTATATGCAATTTTTGCCTTTTATTTAGCGCCACAGGGATATGTGCTTAGTAAAAGACTTTTTTTAAATGTTGCTAAAGAACAATTTTTGCATGTAGAGCCAGGTGTTTTTCATACTACCATTCCCACGGTTAGTTTTTATGTACAAAAAAAAAAGCTTACCGCTGACAACCAAACATTATTTGAAAAACTTATATTGGTTTTGCGCAAAAAAAATACCGAGCAACTTTTTATTACAGCAAATAGTGGCTTTTTTGATGATCGACAGCTTGTTTTACATGATGGGCATCTTATATCTTATAAAAATGGACCGGTTCATACAGCTTTTTTTAAGAAAACAGCTATTCAGCTAGATGCCTATATTTCCCCACCAAAAGAAAAAAGCCTGGTTATGCAAACCAGATTTTTAACTGTTAATACTCTGTGGCGCCATGCAGCTTATGATCAAGAAATGTTTTTCGAATTACATAAGCGTATTGCACAGACTGGTTGGCAATTTATATTGATACTGCTAGCCTTTGCTTACGTGTTGATACGAAAAAAGAGCTCTTTGCTATCGTGCGTACTTATGTGTGGCATGACATTTTTGGCAACATACCTCATTATTAGCTTAGCACAGAGTTATGTACACCAGAGTTCCCTTTGTTTAGGACTTTTATATGGGCCTCTGTTAGCAGCATTTATGGTGAGCGTAGTTATTATTTTTAAAAGGCGAGACCGAGTATGATTCTTATTGTTATTTTATATGCCATTTTGGCTTCAACGTTTGTGTTTGCCAAATATGCGGTAGCATTTTCTACCCCTACCTTTTTAATTGGTTTTCGTATGACTCTAGCGGGCTTAATGCTGTTAAGCTTTTGCTTACTCAAAGGACGTGGAAGCCTTCATATTAAGGTAAATGATTATTGGCTTTTTTTTAAAACAGCCATTTTTCATATCTACTTAGCATTTACGCTAGAGTTTTGGGCTTTACAGTACGTAGGCTCATTAAAAACTACCATGATTTTTGCTTTTACCCCCTTTATTGCTGCTCTTTTGGCGTATGGCCTCTATGGGGAACGGCTGAATCGAGCAAAAAAAATTGGTATTGGTGTAGGAGCGGCCGGTTTGGTGCCGGTGTTGCTTGCGAGTACTGAAACATCTTTAACGCAGAGTCTTTGGCTAACAGTTGGTTTACCTGATTTAGCATTGCTTGGAGCTGTTATTTCAGGTGCTTATGCGTGGTTTTTAGTTAAACAATTGATGCAGCGTGGCTATAGTTTTGTGATAATAAATGGAGCGGCTATGCTTATTGGAGGCATATTAAGTTTAATTACCAGTGTTATGGTCAGTGGATTTACCATGCCCGTTAGCAATTGGCCACTTTTTTTATGGTGGACAATGATGCTTATTATTAGTGCTAATATTATTGTATATAATTTGTATGGGGCACTTCTGCGATGGTATAGCATTACCTTTTTAACGTTTGCAGGTTTTTTGTGCCCTAGCTTTGGCGCCTTGTATGAATGGGCCCTAACTGGCAAGCCAATATCATGGCATTACTTAGTAAGCTTATTGTTGGTTATAGCCGGATTATATATATTTTACCGTCAAGAATTAGCTAAAGATGCTTCAATTAACTGAACAAGCTCTGTGTAGTAAGGCCGCCAAATCGGTCATCAGTAGAGGAATTAATCATAAACAAATACAAGGAATTTTTTGATTGAAAAATGTTGCCCACTGACTTAAATTTGATTTTGTACGAATCAAGAAATTTGTTTTTGATAGTAGAAGACAGTCGACTACTGCCCCCTCCCCGGAGGCATATGGGCTTTGCATCTTATGGTTTTGATGAAGCGGTTTATCGGTAGTTGATCGAATAACATTCGGGTTAAAGCATACCTTTGTTCCAAATGATTGAATCATAAAATTTAAAAACGCTTGCTCATCTGTCGCGATAAATAGTCTATAATCTGTTGTATTATTCTGACGTTTTGTTATTACCTGCTGCACAATGTACCGTACTTTTTCATAACTAATGCGTTTAGCTTCGTGAGAAGTAATTTTGTCTGTCCCACGATAGTGAACTCCTATCATAAAATGATTTTTAAATTCCCTTGAAATAAAAGCATCTACCTTTTGTTGAATATGTTTCTTTGGAATTATATAGTTTTTAACGTACCATTTTAATCGCTTGTGAGGAACTAGTATTGCTGAAGGGCCGGGCTGCATAAAACGTATGTTTTTTCGAATTTCTTTTTTTGGAGTGGTACTACCGTACTTAATTGGTTCAAAATAATAATTCCACCAATTATTCCCTAGTTTTTTATCGTAATAGCAGCCCTCATTTGAAAAATCAACCTCTATTCCACTGCACCATCCTAGCTTATAGCATTCGAGTAATCTTAATACTCGATGACACGTAGCAAATAATCCAGCGTTTGGGTATCCTGGTCTTAGGACGAAGCAGGACGCGTTATTTTTTGCTATGTTACCTACAAGAAATGGTTGGGGTGCTAAAAGTAAAAATAGCCATACGAATATTATCTTTATTGAACACAACGGCTTGTTCATCCCTATCCTCCACACCCTTTGCCTAACTATCTACTACTTAAATAATGCTAGCAAGAGGTTATGAGGTTTAACAAGAATTTCACCTTAGCGCACTGTTTGTTCAATAATATTAACTAATGACGTTGTTGCCAGGGTAAGATCATCATTAACTAAATGAAAATCAAAAACTGGATTGCGGTCCTCAGCATTGATTTCTTCGGCAGCAATGGCAATACGCCGTTGTAAAGCCTCACCAGTTTCACGTCCGCGTGTTTGCAGTCTTTCTTCTAAAACAGCTAAACTGGGGATGTTAAACCAAATAAGCACAGCAGGCGGATACAGCTTCTTTATGGTTTCTGCGCCGGCCCGGTCGGTAACAATTATAAACGATTTTCCCTGTCTAATCGTATCGATAATAGTGCGTGGGCAGCCATACAAATTATTGTCATACGTGGTTGTTTCAAGAAAAAAACCAGCGTCTTGCATTCTTTTAAAGTCATCACTAGTTATAAAATGGTAGTCAATGCCGTTGCGCTCATGCAGTCGTGGCTGCCGAGTAGTATAGGTAACTACTTTTTCCAATGAAACCTTACCCTCCAGCGCTTGAAACGCTCGTTTAGCTATAGTAGTCTTGCCTCCACCGGTGGGTGCTGAGATAACGAATAAACGTCCTGATGCAAACATCATAGTTCCTGTCTGTGCTTTAAGCTATTAAAGATGCGCTATGGTAGCAAAAATAGGGGAAAAGTTTAGTGTTTTATAGAAAAATATTAAATCTATAAAAAAGCCTTTATAATGCTTGCAATAAAATGATTTTTCCCGAAGGAAGCGCAGAATGCTATTTCATAACGTTTTAATATTGATATTAAGCTGCACACTGCTTAGCTCATATCCTCCTATTATGGCAAAGGTAATTACAAAACAGAAATATGATGTTAAAAAACTCCATCTCTATCGCTTGCTAACGCCAGTTAACGATACGCTTAAAAGAAATCTGCATCAGCTTAAAACAAATGAAGGCTCCCCGGAAGATTTAGAAGTACTTCTTAAAGCTTCGAGTATGTGTTCTCAGGTATTAACAAGCATGGAACGCTTGGTTTTTTTATTTAATACCAAAGCATATGAGGCAATTTCTCAATTTAAATGGCAGTTTTTAAGTGTATGTCAAACGCTTAAAAAGCATGGTATGGATATTAAGCCGCGCCATTTTAGAGAGCTTGGCCCGCGTTTAAAAAAGTTTCATCTTGCTATTTTCAACTACTATTACACCCATAAAGAGTTTATGGATGGAAATGAAGTAGAACTTTTTAATGAAATGAATCGGTTTTGTAGTGGACTTCGATTTTGCTTGCTACCTGGTGCAGATGATTATTTTGATTTTAGCTTTATAGATATGCTGACGGATATGCTTTTTTTCAAGCCTCTTGAATGGATGGCTGACCATAAATTATTAGTAGCTGTTGGTGTTGGGGTCATTACGATAAGTATATGGTATTGGCATAAATACAATAAAGAAAAGATTCAGGCTGAAAAATTTAAAAAAAAAGCGATGAAAGCCGGTTTTGAAATGCGTTGTCAGCATGCTGTACAGCAAAGTGGCGCTCAGTGCGGTGCTTATTCAATAGTTAATGGTATTTTGCTGAATGCTGCCAATCCAGAAGAGGTATTGCGGCAGGCCGCATCTGTTGATATTCCCGCTGTTTTTGCCCAAGTTCGTACAGAAATAGAACATACTGGCGATTTAGATCGGTTAAGGCGATTTCCAGAAACTCCTGAATGGTTAGCGGTAGATCAAGTAATTGCATTGACTCAAGAGCCACTATTTATGCAAGGGCTTGCAAGAGCATTAGGTGCTGAGCTCTCGCCTCATAATCGCTTTATTGTAATGCAAGGACTTCCATCTCAAACGCTAATCCCTGAGGATGATTATCAACATTTGTATAACAGTGTACAAGCATTAGCTACCAATCAAGAACCTCAAACAGTTATTATCTTTCAGGGTGATGCTACTACGGATTATACTGCCACTCCTGGTCATTGGGTTGTAATGCGGCTTAGTCCACCAGCTGTTCCTCGAGGCCTATTGCAAGTAAGTGTATGTGATTCATTATATGCACAAAATCTCTATGCTAATCCTTATCTCTGCGGCGTTGCTGAGATGTATGCTTGCAGAAACATTCAGCCACCCGCTATATATGCAGGTTCTTTTGAAATTAAAACGGCACATCAGCGGTTTGAAGACGAGGTCCTTACCAATACACAAAAATGCCGCTTAGCATTTACAGATTATACAAAAGGGTTGGCACGTATTTACCGAGAAAACCCTGCACAATTTATTAATCCCCATGGTCCTCTACATACCTTATGTGATACTCAGTTCATGGAGTGTCGGAACCGCTCTTTAACGCTGCAACAAACAGTAATTGAAGTGCCGTTACGAGCAGTGGTCGATGGAGAGCAGCGTGGTGAGAATGTTATTATTAATCTACATGATATAACGAATTTTTCAGCTTATCTTGCTTGGTTTGCATCACATCAGCCAGCGGCATAAAGTCTCATGTGACGATTTGTATAAAATCAGGTATGCTTGCTTTGTTTTAAATATTTATTATTTTTTTTACTTACTACTTTCCAGGGGTATATTCCATGAGTACGCTTCCAGACATAAACACGCATTTTGCTGAGTGGTATCAGGAAATTATTGCTAAAACCGGTATTGTTGACAGCAGCCCAACGCGTGGATGTTTTGTGATTAAGCCCTATGGTTATACCATGTGGGAACTCATTCAGCAGCATGTTGATGCTAAAATTAAGGCACTGGAAGTAGAAAATGCTTATTTTCCCCTTCTTATTCCTAAGTCTTTTCTCAGTAAGGAAGAAAAACACGTTGAGGGATTTTCACCTGAATTGGCCGTAGTTACCCATGGTGGGGGCAAGGAGCTGGAAGAACCGTTAGTGGTACGCCCGACATCAGAAACTATTATTTATTATATGTTTTCTCGGTGGATTACATCCTATCGTGATCTTCCGCTTAAAATTAATCAATGGGCAAACGTAGTGCGATGGGAAATGCGTACAAGACCCTTTGTTAGAAGCCTTGAGTTTTTATGGCAAGAAGGGCATACGGCTCACCGTACGCATGCAGAAGCTGTAGAAATGTCATTAGCTGCCCTTGAAATGTATCGCAGTACCTATGAAGATTTTTTAGCAATCCCGGTGGTAACTGGTATTAAGTCAGAGAGCGAGCGGTTTGCAGGAGCAGAGCGGACCTATACGGTAGAAGGGCTTATGCAAGATGGTCGTGGTTTGCAAATGTGTACTTCGCATGTGTTAGCGCATAGTTTTCCAGAGGCATTTGATGTGCATTTTCAAGATGCAGATGGCGCAACAAAGGTACCTTACTGTACAAGCTGGGGTTTTACTACCCGCTCTATTGGTGCCATCATTATGACGCATGGTGATGCTCAAGGATTGGTATTGCCTCCAAAAGTAGCGCCAATTCAAGTAATTTTAGTACCTATTTATAAGACCGATGAAGAGCGGGGTGCTGTAGTTACAAAAATTAAGCAGCTTTATACTATTTTGCAGCAGGCTGGTATTAGAGCAAAAATAGATGATCGTGAAGGAATGACTCCTGGCGCAAAATATTTTGAATGGGAAGAAAAGGGTGTTCCTGTTCGTCTTGAATGTGGTCCTAAAGACTTACAAAATAATACTGTGGTACTTGCTAATCGGATTGAGCATGAAAAAGCTAAAAAAAAGAGCTTTGTTCCTGCAGGTCAGGTAGTAGAGCAGGTGCAAGCTTTATTGCAAACCATTCAAACTACAATGTATGAGCGTGCAAAAATACGCATGCAATCGCAATGGCATCAGGTAGACCGGATTGCTGATTTTGGCCCTAAAATGGAAACAGAGCAGGGGTGGTATCAAACTGGTTGGTGTCAGGCGGCATCATGCGAAGCAGTAGTCAAGCAGTACAAGGGGACTATCCGTTGTTTGCTTGAAGAAAAGAAGCACAACAATTGCTTTGCGTGTGGTGCAGCGAGTACAGTAGATATTCTGGTTGCTAAAGCTTACTAAAGTTATAGTGGGGAAGGGTTTGTATGCACGACCTGCAGGATGTAGTAGAGCAGTTTAAAACTTTTTTGCTGACAGAGCGGCGAGTTGCAAAGAACACCTTCCTCGCGTACGTGCGCGACTTAGAGCAGTTTGAATCTTTCTTGGGGGGGGTTAAGATAGGACTCTCTTCCATACAGAAAAAGACCATAACTACTTTTCTAAAGCATTTAAAGGATCAAGGATTAAATGCTAAATCCTTATCAAGAAAAATTTCTACGCTCAGACTTTTTTTTAAATATTTGAATGAGCAGCATCATATACCTAATGTTGCCAAAAATTTAGTCTTCCCAAAAATTGACCAAAATCTTCCGACCTATTTGACACAAGCAGAAATCGAACAACTTCTTTTGGCGGCTAATAAAGACCTTTCTCCCAAAGGAGTTCGGAATAAGGTAATGCTCTACTTGCTTTATGCTACTGGTGTTCGGGTTACTGAATTGGTTACTATGACGGTTGACCAAGTTCTCTTTGATACTGGGTTTGTGAAGATTGTTGGCAAAGGGAGCAAAGAGCGTCATATACCCCTGCCCCGCAATATCTTAGAATTATTACGCTATTATTTAGATCACATCTACCCTACGCTACTTCCTGAAAAAAATGATCATACTCAAGTGAAAAAAAAGTATTTGTTTGCTGCTTTATACAACCATCGGGTAAAGCCTCTTTCTCGTCAGTCACTCTGGTTGAGTTTGCGCAAAATCTTACAAGAGGCTGGGATTACTAAGGAAATTTCACCCCATAGCCTACGACACTCGCTAGCCACTCACCTGCTTCAACAAGGGGCAGATTTACGTTCATTACAAATGCTTTTGGGTCACCAAAATTTATCAACGGTGCAAATTTATACCCACCTGGGCGATTCGCAAATTCGTAAAATTTACGATAAAAAACATCCACGGGCTACTGAGTAATACTTTACAATAGGGCTTTTTTTTTAACTATCCTGCTTGATGATTTTTGGATAAATCAAACAAAAAGATAGGAGAAACTATGAAAATAATCGTATTAGTTCTTAGCCTTGGCGTGGCACTTGTATCGGCTAGTACACTGTGTGCAGGCCAACAAGCACTTGATGAGGCGCGTCGTATTGCAGAAGCGGCTCAAAGAAGGATTGCAGAGCAACAAGCTGCTGTAGCTCGACAACAAGCAGAAGCTCGCGCTCAATCTGCCAGAGCTCATGCTGCTGCAACTAGGAGGTAAGTAGATTTTATATGTGCTTTTAAAGGGGTGCAATCGCACCCCTTTTTTCTTGCTTAATGAGTTAACAGAACGCGTTTGCTGTTGTATACTGGTCCATCGTCGCAAACTATGCTCAAACGCTTTCGTAAAAAGGTGAATTACCCATGGACGGAACATTTACTGCTTCCCAAAGAGAGCTGTTAACCCTACTCAGCTCTATGCAACCTATTTGCAATAAACGTACAACTCTTGATGTTACAGAATCGATACTTTTTCATGTTACTTCACGAGAACTAACCCTTAAGGGTACTGACCTTGAAATTAGCTTGCAAGCCAGCATGGCTATTGAAAGTGATTTTGCTGAAACAACAGGATTTCTAATTCCTGGCAAGCGCATTTTTGAGTTAGTTAAGGAGCTTGATGGGAATATTCAGTTTGCTGTAAGCAGTAACCAAATTCGCTTGCTTTCAAGCGGCGTAGACTTGGCCCTGAATATTAAGGATATGCAAGAGTTTCCACCGTTTCCTGAGCGAATTGAAAATTTAATGAATGTTGATGCAAGCTTTTTATTGAGCATGCTTAATAAAGTTGCATTTATGATTCCACAAAATAACGCTAATCAGGCGCTTAACGGGATGCTTCTTGAGCTTGACCAAGAAGCGATTGCGATGGTAGCGACTGATGGTCACTGCTTAGCACGAGTAACATCTCCAAAATATACCTTAGCCGAAGAGAAAAAATGGTTGATGCCAAAGCGTGCAGTATTAGAGCTGAAAAAATTACTTGAAGCTTATCCAGGGGACAATATTTTTATTGGTACCTGCGGCAATCAATTAGTTTTTTCCGGCAGAAGCTTTAACTTTTTTACCAAGTTGATTGCGGACTCTTTCCCTCAATACAAAGGTGCTTTGGTAAAAGAAGATTTTGTACCAGCCTTGTTAAGTCGCGACCCATTTCTTAAGACGCTTAAACGCACTGGCTGCTTGCTTGCAGGACAATTTGTAGCAACACAATTTAGCTTTGAGCCTGGATCTGTCCGTGTAAGCATGAAAAACAAAGAAGTTGGAGCATTAGAGGAAGCGCTACCACTTGATACGTATCAGGGAGCATTAGTAGAAAGCCGCTTTTACTCACCATACTTGCTTAACGGGCTTCAAATATTTCCTGAAGAAAAAGTATCTTTTTTTATTAAAAATAATACCAAGCCTATTATTTTTGAATCACAAAGTTCTGATATGCATATGACTTATTTGGTTATGCCTGTTTCTATGAACCAGGCTGAAGGTCAGGCGTCATAGCACGTGATAATTCAGTCAATCAGCCTCAGGCAGTTCCGTTGTTTTCAGGACCAAGAATTTGATACTGACAGTCGCATTGTGATTGTTGAAGGACATAATGGTTCAGGCAAAAGCAGCCTGCTTGAGGCTATTCATTATGCGTGTTATCTGCGCTCTTTTCGTACTCATCTTAATCGCGATCTTATGCAGATAGGGCAAGATTTTTTCTATATTAATGTTGCCTATCAGCCTGCTGATGCCAGTATTCCTGATCATATTCAGGTGGGTTTTTCTAATCAAGAAGGCAAAGTTGTTAAATTAAATCAGCAACCGGTACAATCGTATAAAGAGCTTATTGAACAGTTTCGTGTAGTAACCCTTGCTGCCGATGATTTAGAACTCATTAATGGTGCTCCTGAGCTACGGCGTGATTTTTTAAACTATGCAATGGCGCTTAAGGACCCTGCTGTTTTGGCGGTACTTAAAGAATATCGCCATATACTTGAGCAACGGAATACTTTGCTTCATCAAGGTATGAGGCATACTGCGCAGCCAACTGATGAATGGCGTGTATGGACAGAGCAGTTATGGCAGGCTGCTCATCGTGTACAATTGTTGCGCCGGGTGTATTTGCAAGAGCTTGAAAATGCCGTTAATACGCTGCTGCGTGATTATTTTACCGATACAGCTCCTGAGGGAATGTCTGTTTCTTTTCTATATCAAGCAAAAGGGCTTCATGATGAAGAAACATTTGAGCATTTTTGGCAGCACTATACGGTAAAACAGTTTGCACAAGAATGTGACTGGAAGCGTAGTTTGTTTGGGGCTCACTTAGATGATTTTCAAGTTATATTTCAGCATAAAAAAGCACGTATATTTGCTTCACGTGGACAACAAAAATTATTGGTATTGCTTATTAAGATGGCGCAATTGCAACAGCTATCAGAACAAGGTGAGCCAGGCGTGTTGTTGCTTGACGACTTCATGACCGATTTTGATCATAACAATGTTACTCGGTGTATTACAGCACTTAAAAATCTTAAATATCAGCTATTTCTTAGTACCCCAATAAATCCAGAAGCATTTTTACAATCAATTGATTTACCAGAGTTGCGCCACATTAAACTAGGAAAAGACAGTGAGTAAAACATTCACTGTCTTTTCCTAAGTACTTATGTTATGTAATCAAGCCATCCATTTGTATCAGCTGCATGCCCCTGTTGTATATCTTGTAGCGCTTTCAAAAACTGTTGCGCAACTGGTCCAGTTGTATTGTTATGTATCGTATGTATGGTATTTTTATACAGCAGCTTACCGACGGGTGCTACGATAGCAGCGGTTCCAGTGCCAAACATCTCAGTAAGCGACCCATCATCAATCCGTTGCACTACTTCATTTATGCTGATGCGGCGTTCTGTGATTGGCAGTTCCCGCTGGTGAGCAAGGTTGATTATTGATTGTCGAGTAATTCCAGGCAAAATAGTTCCGTGTAGTGGTGGCGTTATCAGTTCATTGTTGATAACAAAAAAGATATTCATGGCGCCCACTTCTTCCACATAGGCTCGCTCAAGTGGGTCAAGCCATAAGACTTGCGAAAATCCCTGTGCCTTAGCCTCCTCTTGTGCTAACATGCAAGCAGCATAGTTCCCAGCTGTTTTCACGTCCCCAACGCCGCCAACTGAAGCTCGTGTATACTGAGTACTTACCATGATTGAGGTGGGGTTAAAGCCTTCTTTGTATAATGCTCCTACCGGTGAAAGTACGATAAAAAATAGAAATTCATTTGCTACTTTGAGGTTTAGCGTTTTTTCTACAGCCATCATGGTAGGCCGAATATACAACGCGGTGCCTGGACTAGCCGGTACCCATTCCTGATCAATTAGGATAAGTTCTTTGAGTTTTTGTAAAACAAACAGCACATCAATTTCTGGCATACACATACGACGTGCTGATCGATTAAAGCGTGTAAGATGCTCTCGTGGTCTAAAAAGAGCAATATGCTTGTCCCCCACTGTGCGAAATGCTTTCATGCCTTCGAAAATGGATGGCCCATAGTGCAAATTGATGCATCCAGGGTCCATTTGCAGCGGTTGATGCGGCTGGATTTTAGCATCATGCCATCCACGATCAGTATGCCATTTCATGACAAACATATGTTCGGAAAATATACTACCAAATGGAACGGAGTCGAATGCGCTTGGAAGTGTTTTTTTATTATTCATTGAAAGGGCCTCCTGTATCATGCGGTTCAGGTTTTGATTGTTCTTCTATCCAGTGCATAAAATTGCTGACGTGACGCTGTACTGTTGGGTTATAGGCGATATTGATTGCATTTAAGCCTGCTGACGAGAAAACAAACATGGTTAGATACATTCGTGCTCGAGTGCCGCCACGCCAAAAGCCAATACCGCCGGTGATTGCTCCGGTAGAAAGTCCGGCTCGAACAATGTTGACAATAGATTCTACCGTATCATTATCATTAGTAGTTGCGGCTCTTGCCATACATGCACCAGATAGAAATAAAAATGTTACCAAGACTAGTTTTTTTATAGTCATGAGAGATCCTTATATGATGTGTCATCACATAAAAATAGTGTTGTACTAACGAATAAAATGACGCGAACAGAGAGCAAAGATAGCAAAATACTGACTATGCAATGCATAGTCGCAACAAAATGCGTTGGTACAAAAAATACAAAAAATAATTTTGGGGGAATTTATAGGCTAATAGTCGCTATTTCAGTAATAGATACTGTTAAAAGAGGGACTATAATCACACCTGCTAGATAGGTGCTGAGAGAAAGAAGATAAATTGCTGGAGAAAGCAATGAGAAAAATTGGTTCTTAGGTAGCGTTGTCAGTGTGTGACACTGCGGTTTGCTGCCACCACCACTATCCTGCATGCTACTTCGCATGCAACTCTTAGTGAATGTCATGATAGTCTCCTTGACTATAGTCGTTTAATAAAAATACCTCCCTGAGGCTATCAGCAAAACATTAATATTGCAAATGATGAATAAAACAGGATAATCTTGCGTTAATTAGGGCAAAAAAAACCGCCACACAACGGATGTCATGTGGCGGAAAAAGGAGAAAGGAGAGTAGTAATGAAGTCTTAAATATTGCATTTAAGTTCAAATTCAATTATTAAGTGATATTAGCTTAACCAATTCTCTATGAATTGCAAGCTAATAATTTAAATCAGCTAATTTAAGGCAATTCTTTATTTTTTATTTCAATTGGCCATTATTTATTAGCTTCTGAGATTAAGTTTATAGCGATCATACTATAGGCCATTCAGGAAGAAAATCAAGGCTCCTGAATCATCGCTTACTAATGCATAGAATAATGAGTTTTTTTCGCGTATCTTAGGGTTGGTTTATAGATTGGTTGTCAAGAAATTAAGGGTAATAATGAAAAGAAGAGCCTTAAGCGTATTATTTTTGTATATGTTGATTTCACTGCCAGCATTTGCAGCACAGCGCGGTAGCCTCCATCACCGATTAGGTACCGGTACTTTTTCATTTACAGAAGAAGATGAAGTGGTCAGCGCAACGTCGTCAGCAGCCCCTACCGAACGTCTTCTTTTAATAATTAATCAAGCTATAGCCATAGCATATCAGGATAAAGATTCACTTGTTCAGTTGTCACCTACCGATGTTACAGAATTATTTATTGGCGATAAAGTGACCGACCCTGAAGGTGATGCGGCAAAAGAGTGGCTTGGGGGCTGTGGGGTAAGCACAGAGAAGGCTGCAACATTTTTACACAGCAATTTAACGGAAGAGCTTTTAAGAATCATTAATATTCCACTTAGCAACGGGAAAACAGCCTATGAACTAACTCAAGAAGCAGGTTGTCTTCTTCTTGCTCGCACAATCAAACAATTGAGTATCAGCACAGCAACCTAAACAAAATAGGTATTTTTAAGCTATTTATTTATCTACTTTCCTTGTTGAATGGATCGTTTGATTGGTTTGAGTACAGTAACAAAACGGGGTTACCAGGCGTTTGGCTGGTATAAAGGTAATCACTGAGCTGGAATATACTTTTTTATCATTAATTGATATTTGCGGTAATACTTTTATTTTTTTGCTACTTATTATCTCTAATTGTAATAATTATTATTTGTGCTATAGTGGTAAAATAAGTAAATTTTAAATGGAGGTTACTCATGCATATCATACATAAAGCACTTTTTTTCTCGTTATTAGGATTTTTAGGTAGTAATGTATTTGCAGCAGCGCCTTCGGAAGCTGCCTCTGCAAAGAGAAGTATGCTCATCGATTGTTTAAGTTCACAAGACGAGGCCCTAGATGACGGAGAAATAGTCCCTAGGCTAGATTTTTCAAAGTTAACTGCTGATAGTTTATCTACTGATAATAGCCAAAGAGCCCCAATATCAAGTAGACGATCGACAGGCCCACGATGTTCGCCATTTAGCAGTAGGTCAACACCGTCATCAGCAAGGTTGAGTGCTGTCTCTAGAGCACTTAAAGCGGAAGCTTTAGAGGCAGAAATTTCTCTGACAGAAGCATCATCTGCTCAAGATCTATTGTGCTTATTGTCTCGCTTTTCTCCACCACCTGGCAGCCCTTTTGTACTAGAAACCCCAGAAGACAACACAATCAATAAGATCAAAAATTTCTTGGTTGCAGGAAATGACGATTTAAATCGTCTGCATGACTATAGCGTAAAATTGGCAATGATAGACAATATCAAAGATTTTTTAGAAGAAACCTATGAATTTGAACTTACGCCATTTTTAGAAGAAATCACAAAAGAACGAATTTTAGAAAAACAACCAAGAATTTATC
>CAIKAH010000050.1 GCA_903825355.1 uncultured bacterium
CATGATCTCAGCAACACGCCTGCTCAGCTTGCTTCTTGCCAGCAACAATCCAAATCTCATCGAATTCCGCATTGGAGCAACAAGGGTAGATAGAGCAACCATTGCTCAAATCAACGCCATGGTTGCAGCAAACCGTACTAGCTTGGGCTTGCCGATAGCATAAAACACAGACCACACAGAGGGGTTATAACCAAACAGCCCCTCTTCTCAATTTAAAAATCACAAAAACAGCAATATCCGCTCCAGATCAGCGTTTCACTCTTTTTCACCCTACCCCTTCCGTCGTAGCCTTGGCATAGGCTGGATTGCCCAAGCCCCACGCACCAAGACACCATGAGCTCTCTTTTTCACCATCTGAGAAGGCTGTTGCCTATCCTGTCGTATTTGATATAATTCAATTAGAAATATAATTAATCTGATTTTTACAAAATGGAGCCATCATGAAACGAGTACTTTCTCTCTTCGCCATCACCATGAGCCTTTCTATTCTATCATTACCCGCTGCTGCAAAACGGTATCACACAGACGAAAGCGATAGCGATGCTGAGCAACCTGCACCACCTCGCCGAGCGCGCGTTGATGTATCGGATGCTGCCTCCTCAAGTACTGCCGCTGCTTCAAGTAGCGATGCTGCTGCATCAGCTCATGCTGATGATCATCATACCGCTTTATCGTATCCAACATTCACTTCATTTTTATCTTACGATGATCTCAGGTCGCTAGCTGCAACAAGCAAAGCTTGCAAGATCGCTGCCAAAGACCGCATAGAAGTTATTGCAAACAGCCTACAACTACCTGCTGGTACAAGCACGGCATGTCAGATTGCCCTTGCTAAAATCATACTCCAGCACAAGGTACAGCCAAGTACTGATACCACAGACAAACTTGTCTACCCTGTGTCTATCCCTCTGGCTGTTAAATGTCGTACCGTAACTCACGATCCTGCTCTTGCCACTGAACTTACTGGCTTGATCAATAATTTGATCGCCTCCATCCAACAACCGTACATAAATGCATGCCAGCAAGCAACAACTGCTCTTACCGGCAAATCGCTTACAGAAGCGCGTGTATTGTTTGCAGCTCTGCCTGACAATGAAGAACTCACCAAAATGGCATACCGTTACAGTTGGTGGCAGCAACACCGCGATGGTGATAACCTTGATGAAGCGGTTAATCTAAGGGCTGTGTTTAATGACTTTAACGCTGCTGAGAGCTACAAACTCAACTTCATTTCGTTACGCGACTTACCACATGACAGCATACTCGCACAACTCATCATTAATTTGGTCTTGTGCGCACCAGAACAGACAATACTAAACTTAAAAAACCTACCACGACAGAGCTCTATCGCCATAACCTCTTCCTCACTGAGACATCTTTATGCCTCCGACAATCCGGGCCTTAGCGCTCTTGATCTCAGCAATAATCCTGCTCTCACTGAACTTGATGCCTCAGGCACAGTGCTTACCGCTCTTGATCTTCGCAATAACCCTGCTCTCACTTATCTTCATGCCTCTAATAATCCAGCCCTTACCGCGCTTGATCTCAGCAATAATCCTGCCCTCACTATCCTTTATGCCAAAAAAAATCCAGGGCTTACCGCTCTTGATCTTCGGAATAACCCTGCTCTCACTTATCTTCATGCCTCTAATAATCCAGCCCTTACCGCGCTTGATCTCAGCAATAATCCTGCCCTCACTATCCTTAATGCCTTCAACAATCCAGGCCTTACCACTCTTGATCTCAGCAATAACCCTGCACTCACTGAATTTAATGCCTTCAACAATCCAAATCTCACCGAATTCCGGATTGGAGCAACAAGGGTAGATACAGCAGCTATTGATGAAATCAACGCCATGGTTGCATTAAACCGTGCTCGCTTACGCTGACTGGCAGCATAAAATACAGATTACACAGAGGGGCTGTAACCAAATAGCCCCTCCAGATCAACGCTTCACTGTTTTCAATCACCATTTTTCGCAACGCTTACAGATCTGCATACTGATAGATTAAACTTCTTTTGAAACTCTCTAATGAATCTTTGGCTCCGCTCCCCCTGAGCTTGTCGAACGGGCGCAGGCTCGAAGAGCCAAGAAAGAGCGGTGAAGTAAAGTTTGCCCCGCTTTTTCTCGTCCTTGCGGACTTCGCCGTTCAGAACTTGCGTTCTGTATTTCGACTGAGCCCAGGGGGAGCGGACGGAAAATAAACTTAAAATTAAATCTAGAAATCAGGTTTCGAAAGAGGTCTAGTAGATAAAAATTAAAAACACACGACGACTCTAAACTGGGCAAGGGGGCGTTTTTTTACTATACTCTCTCCTCAGCTTACACCGTTTAAATCCCCCAAACTGCTAGGGTAGGTCATGAACCGCATAACGCTTGAACCACAGTACGATCACGCTCGTCATGAGCAAGAAGCACAGAAATTATGGCGCAATGAAAAGGTGTTTAATTACACCCCTGATGCCAGCAAACAAGTATTTAGCATCGACACTCCACCGCCAACTGTTTCGGGTTCATTACACGTCGGCCACGTCTATTCTTACACTCATGCTGACCTTGTGGCTCGCTACAAGCGCTTAAAAGGTTTCAACGTTTTCTACCCAATGGGATTTGACGACAACGGTCTACCAACCGAACGCTTTGTAGAAAAAAAGAATGCAACCAAAGCACACTTGATGAAACGCTCAGATTTTATCGAACTCTGTCTGCGCGAAACAGAAACCGTAGAAAAATTATTTGAAGACTTGTGGCAACGGTTAGGCCTTTCCATCGACTGGAGCACTGCCTATTCCACCATTTCTGCGCCCGTACGCCGTGTTGCACAAGCAGGCTTTTTAGATCTTTACAAAAAGGGATTGGTGTACCGTAAAGAAGAGCCTGCTCTTTATTGCACCACCTGCCGTACCTCTGTTGCACAAGCAGAACTTGACAGCATTGAAGTTGGGACCACGTTCAACAACATCACCTTCACAACGCAAGACGGCGAAAAATTAGTTATCGCCACAACGCGCCCAGAGCTGCTTCCCGCTTGCGTTGCCGTGTTTTACCATCCTGAAGACAGCCGCTACAAACACCTTCAGGGCACCTTTGCGATGACACCAGTATTTGAAAAGCTGGTCAGAATTATGCCAGATGAAAAAGTCGATCCGGCAAAGGGAACTGGCCTGGTAATGTGCTGTACCTTCGGCGATGTCACTGATATTCACTGGTTCAAAACCTACAAGCTACCGTTTGTACAAATTATTGGGCTTGATGGTAAATTTGCCTCAGCTGCCGGCCCGCTCGCTGGCTTGAACGTCCACGATGCACGCAAAAAAGTACTTGAATTACTCGTGCAAAATGAAGCACTCGTTGAGCAAAAAAGCATTACGCACAGCGTGAATACGCACGAACGCTGCAAACAAGAAATTGAGTACCAAATTCTTTCTCAATGGTTTGTAAAAATCCTTGAACACAAAGAGGAATTTTTAGCACGCGCCGAAGAGATTAACTGGTACCCAGCGTTTATGAAAACACGCTACCGCGACTGGGTAAGCAATTTGAACTGGGATTGGTGCATTTCTCGCCAACGCTTTTTCGGCATTCCTTTTCCCGTGTGGCACTGCGCTTCATGCAACCACGTTATTGTCCCTGATGAGTCGATGCTTCCGCTCGACCCCCAAGAAACAATGTATCCCGGAGGGCGCTGCCCTGCGTGCAAAGGCACTAACTTGCAAGCAGACACTGATGTCATGGACACCTGGAACACCTCTGGACACACGCCACATATTTTAACCAATTGGCCTGACGCACAACGTGCTGACCGTGCTGGCGTACAAATGCCACTGAGCATGCGACCGCAAGCACACGATATTATTCGCACGTGGGCGTTTTACACCATTGTCAAAGCGCACTACCACAACAACAGCATTCCATGGAAAGACATCGTTATTTCTGGACACGTGCTTGCAGGCAAAGGCGAGAAGATTTCTAAATCAAAAGAAAACAGCAAGATGACTCCTGAGGGCTTGCTGAGCACCTACCCAGCAGACGTCATTCGCTACTGGTCTGCCTGCGGTCGGTTAGGTGCTGATACGGCATTCAGTGAAAACCAATTAAAAATTGGCCAACGGTTAGTAACCAAATTGTGGAATGCGTTCAGATTTATCAGCGAACACGTTGATTTGCAGAACGTTGCCACGGCTAGTCTACATGACCCACTAAATCAATGGCTCTTGGATAGCCTCAGCAGCGCCTACGCTCGCTACCAAACAGCATTTGATGCTTACGAATATCAAGCAGCACTTGAAGCAGCAGAAGGCTTTTTCTGGAAAGATTTTTGCGACAACTATCTTGAGCTGGTAAAAGACCAATTCTTTAATCCAGATAAATATACTGCCACTATGCGTGCAGAAACACAATTCACGCTCTGTGAAGCAGGTTTTGCACTTCTGCAGCTGTTTGCACCATTCATGCCACATTTGACGGAAGCGTTGTACCAACAACTCTATCGTAGCAAAGAGCAAACCATTTCGCTGCACCAAACGCTGCTGGACAATAAGCGTTACGGTCATGTATTTGCTGAGAGCAGCAAGCTCATGAATACAGTACTGGAGATTGTAGCACGCGTACGCAAGCTCAAGAGCGAAAAACAAATTTCACTCAAAACTGAACTTGCTCAGCTTACCCTTCATGTGGATGCCGCAATGGTTGAACAGATTAAATCGCAAGAAGCGCTCATTGGAGGCATTACCAAAGCCAAAGCAATTACCTACGCAGTAGGCACCTGTGAAGTACCAGCGCTTGAACAAACTGATGCAGGGCTTGTAGGGGTAGTATGATTACCATACGCAATACACAACGCACGGCAAAAATTAGTGTGCCAAAATTAAAAAAGACAGCCCAGCGCATGCTTAAAGCGCTGGGCTACGCTGATTTTGATCTCGGCATTTGGCTTACCACTAACAAAACCATTCGCCACTACAATAAAACCTTTCGGCACAAAGATAAGCCAACTGATATTTTGTCATTTCCATATCACCCCCATCTGCAGCCAGGTGAAAAAATCAGACCATTGCATGCTGAAGACAAAAATTTGGGTGACTTGATTATTTCAGTGGAGTACGTTGTTACTGATGCTGCTGTACGCTACAATCGCTTTTTTGATGACCACATGATGGTGTTGCTTGCCCACGGCATTGCGCATCTGCTTAATTATGACCACATTACTGATGATGATTTTGCGGTGATGCAAAAAGTGGAACGAAAGCTACTTAAGGCTGTTGGGTTTAAAGAGTATTAGCTACGCTTTCCACCATAACTGCTTGTACACCACCAGCAACACAGCCGCTGCAGCAGTTACCACGGCAGCATATAAAAACATACCCTGACGGGAAACATAGTCCCACAATAACCCGCAGAGCCCGCCAGCAAGTAAGGTGCATAGGCCCGTGATGGTATCAAAAATCCCCAATGCCGAAGCATGAAAACGATTGGGCACTCTCTGTGCCACCAATGCTTTGTGGTTCACATCAATAAACGCCTTGGCCACGCTGTAGCAAACAAACCCAATCACCAGCACCACTATCGATGGCTGAAGCAAAGCAAAACAAAACATCCCCAGGGCAAACATGCCATAGCCGATACTCAATCCATAGCCATGGCTGATTTTGTCTGAAATAATCCCCGCAGGCATTGCCACCAAGGTGTATATTATGTTGTAGAGCACATACAATGCAACAGGCATAGTAGGACCACACGCAGAACCAGCAAGTACCTCCGATGCATAGGCAATCAGAAACATATAGCTCAAACTGCCCAGCGAAAACAGCGCGGCTATCGCCGTTGGCACGCGAATGATTTTGAGCGCATCAGCCATTCCCACAAAAGAAACATCTGATTCATGGGCGTAAGCAGGCAGTTGCTCTTGGACCCAGAACAATGGCACGACGGCAAGGATGGAAATAACACCGGCAGCAATACAGATTGAGTGAAAGCTAATCGTTGAGCCAGCACTGAGAAGCACAAGTGCTATACCCGAACCAGCAATTGCTCCTGCAGCATCAAAGCAGCGATGAATACCAAAACTACGGCCCTTTTGATCAGAAGCCGTTTGTGCAATAATTGCGTCACGAGGGGCGGTCCGCAGCCCTTTGCCAATCCGCTCAATCCCGACCATTACAAAAATAGCCTGCCAAGTCTTGGCGAGGGGCAAAAAGAATTTTAAAGCCCCCGTCACCAGGTAACCGGCATAAATAAACGGTTTTTTCGTTTTGTAGCGATCAGAGGCAATACCAAAAAATGCCTTCATAAGCTCAGAGGCACTATCGCGAAGTCCGCCAATCAGCCCTAGCGCTAGCCCTGTGCCTCCCGTCTGAGTAATCAAAGCCGGGAGAAGGGGTAAAATCATCTCGCTACTCAGGTCATTTAAAAAACTTGTAATGCCCAGCAGATAGATATTTCGCATTTTTTTCATAACAAAAGCTTTCTGGCTAGATGGTGATATAC
Source organism: uncultured bacterium (assembly GCA_903825355.1). GTDB lineage: Bacteria > Babelota > Babeliae > Babelales > RVW-14 > CAIKAH01. The sequence goes on from CAIKAH010000050.1 coordinate 6,489, forward strand.
TGTCCGGACGCTTGCAACCCACTGCTAGCTTAACGGGAGATAGTGGCGATTAGATAGGAATTAGGACCTGGCAGCCGTATACCAGCAAAAAATCTCGCTTTTTATGCTTTTGCCAGGGAAGTCTTTTCCATCGCGGCAGGCATTTGATTTCCAGTCTGAAATACATTAAAATCGTAAAGAGATTAATATTTTTAGTAATAGTCATTTTAATAATCTGTTTTTAAAGAGAGCGTGTTATGAATCGTTTATCATTGGTGGCCCTCGGGCTGGTCATGTTGATGGGAATAACTAATAAGTCTATACAAGCTTCTGGAGCACCTGCTGCTGCATCGGGAAAGCCTCGCGGCCTTTTTGCTAGACTCTTTCATAAAACACCGGAAGAACAAGCAGCGGCCGAAGCAAAGGCGGATGAAAAACGCTATCAAAAAGGCCATATCGATCTTGAGATAGACAATCGTATTTATGGAGCAGCCGAAATAGCTTATCAGAGATCTCATAATAGAGCATGCTTTGCAGACCCGCTTACAGTTCCCATACTTATTGCGCACCTGAAGGTAATTGAAGACTTTATTGCGGTCATCTGTGGAGAAGACCTATCGAGCGAAGAAAAACAAATTGCTCGCCATAAACTCACGCTACTTTTCAAAGCTCAAGAAAAAACTCAGCAACTCTTGGAAAAACTAACGGATGGTGCTAAGGATAAGACAAGCACTGAGGAGAGTGCCAAAACTCTTTCTGATGATGATCATGCTCACCTAGCTAGTGCTTATGCGGTTCTCGGATTGCCAAATGGAACCTTGTGGGTAGACATTAGGAGTACCTATCGCAAGCTTGCAATGCGTCACCACCCCGACAAAAATGAGGGGGTCCGTACAGAACGCTGGGACCACATACAAGCAGCATACGAAATCTTAGAAGATAAATTAGCGCCCAACGACTATAAATAATTCTATGTTCAAACTCCTAGCAAGCAATTTTTGAGAGGATGAACCTAAGGTTCATCCTCTTTTATACTTTTTCCCCAACCCTATACTTCATATTCCCTTCTCTGGCATGCTAGATGTAGGGATAAAAATTCAATTATGGGGTGTGGCTATGATGAGAAAAAAAATTATTTCGGTTCTTTTTTGCTTAATGGCTACAGGGGTTCTGACGCCCTCTTCACAATCGCCTTCCATATCACGAAAAAATACTGCGTGGAGCAAATTACGTTCAGCAATATCAACTAATTCTGCATTTAAAAAACCAGCCAAAAATGCCTCTACCAGCATTCAGCCACCAACGATTTATTCAGTGCCTACCAGCCCGCTTCAATCATTCGATGAACCAGACACCACTTTCGACAGCTCATCCTCTGCCAGAACCGCTAACCAGATTGGCCTTTCTACATTCAGCTCTTCTATTCGACCTTTAACTTCCCCTATGATGCCCCCTACGAGTTCATCTAACGAACTAGAAGCTCCAACGCTATCGGCTCCTCGCCTTCACAAAGCTAAAAGTGCACGGAACTTATCAAACTTTTCCTCTGATACCGGAGCAGATGCAACCTCCATTATTCGCTCGCCGGCACCGCCAAAAACTACACCATTTGATAACCAACTTGGGACAGGGGTATTTGCTAAACAAAACCTTCAAATAGATAGTCCAGTAATATATCAATCGCCATCAAAACGATTAAACGCCTTTGAGTCGCATGTGAATGATGTTGAAAAATTAAGAAAATTGTACGCTAAAACACCAGATGGTCAACTAAAGGACCAGATGAAGAGCACTATTGATGCTAAGCTTGCCCAAGTAAAAGAAATCTATAAAAAAATGGGTGGCAACCTGGTAGAGCCTGCCCCCGATACTCCTCCAGCAACTGATACTGCTAACAAAAAACTGAAAACAAAAATTAAGGATTTCATTACCGCTAAGGCTTCCCAAGTAAAAAAGATGTATAGTAAAGAAGCGAGTAACACCACCCCTCAGCCTCAGCCCAAGACTACCTCACCAACAGACACTGGTTCATACCGCGCTGCGCTTGATCGTTCAAAAAAAAAACGCTTTGATAACATTAGCAAAAAACTAGCAAAAATAGATCAAAAGCTGACCTCTCATAAGTCTGTGATTACAAAAGCGGCCCCTCAAAAAGGTGTCGCCAAAAGCATGCAAGCCGCAGCAAATTGGGCTAAAGGATTTTTTGAGAAAAAATTATATAAGACCTTTATTAATGAAGAGGTCTCTAGCATTTTAGGTGCATACAATCTGAGTGATCCTAAAGCGCAGCGGGAAGCGGTAGAGCAACTAAGAGATCATCTAACAACACTTAAAAACCTTACAGATTCCAGCAAGAACCTCTCTAAATCAAACAAAAAGCAACTAAATACCTTGATTGCAAAATACCAAACCGCCACCGAAGCTGAGATTAATGATGAACAAAAAAGCTATAACGCCATTTTCAAACAACTTGATACCCTTGCTGGCCAACAAGCCTCAGTCTTTAAGCGTGCCATCGCCCGGATTAGTGGCTGCACCAGTTGGCCTCAATTTCAAGCAAAACGAGCTTTTGACAGCCAGATGAATCACACAAACCTTGATGTTTTAGCTACAGGGGCGCTCAAGAATATTCTCAAACAGACTGATCCAAAAAAAAGAGCCAAAAAAGTAGACGAATATTTTGCAACACTACAAAAACCAGCTACCAAAGAACAAGAAGCTCAATTGAAACAATTGAAAGATTATATTGTTAATGATCTTTGGACCAAAACAACCAACCAGACCAAACTTGAAGAACAAGTGAAACTTGTTAAGGCGTGGAAGCAGTACGATAAAGCCAATAAATTATGGGAAACATGGAACAAATATAAAACAGGCCAAGAGCCAGAACTACCAAAAACCCCTGGTGGCGCAAGCCCAAGTCAAGATAAAATTGACAAGCTACAAGCAAAAATAGACGCTGCCAAGGAACTGGATCCTACCTTATTTGCCAAAAAAGGGCTTGCCGAACGAGTCAGACATTTAACGGTGCCGTTAAAAAACAAATGGCTGCGCTACGCGGCTATAACCACAGCCGTGGTTGTAACTACCGCTGCCATCGCTGCGATCGTTATAGCATCATATGGATCTGCTTTGGCTGTTGTGTTACCAGTAATAGCCGACATAGGAACGGTAGTTATTCTAGCACATAGAACGGCTAAACAAGCAGATACAGCCACTGGCGGACAGCTAGCTACTCTAGTAAAAAAAGGTGCAGACGCTATCATAGATGTGGGAACAGAAGCTATGGAGGCCGAGCACTCGGCTAAGAACAAACGCACGCATGCTAAAGCCAATTTACTTCATGATGCAATAACAAATGACAACGGCAAGCTAAGACTAGAAGATGATGGTGGAGAAACCTCGCGCTTGCGGCTAACTGGCAGTGAAGCTCAACTAGGCATAAAAGATGCTCCGCTAGACAGAAAAGAAAAACTCTTAACCAATTCAGTAGCTGGTGAAGAAAAAGCCCCTGTTACAAAAACACTAACGGCCGAACAAAGAAAAGAAGAAGCAGCAAGAATGCTGGCTGCCGAGATTCCTCCAAACGATGATCCAGCTCTAGATTTTCTAAAGTAAAATAGTTCATATGGGGGGCGGGTATAAACCTGCCCCTGCTCACTTTTAATACTTATTTTTCTGCCAAAAATGCCTGCGCATCAAGCGATGCCATACAGCCCACGCCAGCAGAGGTAATTGCTTGGCGGTAGCGATAGTCAGAAACATCACCGGCGGCAAACACGCCCGGCACACTCGTACGGGTATGGTTGGTCACCGTCAAGTAGCCGTAATTGTCCATTGCTAGCTGGCCTTTGAACAAACTCGTGTTTGGGTTAAAGCCAATAGCGATAAACACCCCATCAGTCGCTTTAACCGTTCGCTCTTTGGTTTTTTGGTTTTCAAGTACCACTTCGGTAACTTTGTTGCCATCACCCTTTATTTCTACCACGGTGGTGTTGTAAACAAATGATGCCTTAGGGTTAACGAGCACTTTATCTTTAATGGGGTCATTGGCCGTTAATTGATCAAGAATGTGTACGACGGTTACTGATTTGGCAAAATGTGTTAGATGCTCTGCCTCTGTCACTGCCGTATTGCCACCACCGACAATGACGACATCTTTGCCTTCAAAGAATGGCCCGTCACAGGTTGCGCAGGTCGACACCCCTTTAGCCCAGTATTCAGACTCACCAGGGCAGTTAAGCGTCTTGCTTTTTGCTCCGGTACCTACAATCAATGCCTGAGCCGTAATGACTTTGCCACTATCGGTAGTCAGGGTGAACGGCCGCTTACTTAAATCAACAGAGACAACAGTTTCCATTAAAAGCTCTGCACCACAGGCCTCAGCATGCGAGCGCATGTTAATCATCAAATCTGGCCCTGGAATAGAAATATTGCCTGGCCAATTTTCCACGTTGGTGGTGGTCATCAGCTGCCCGCCAGGCTGTGGCCCTTCAATAACAATGGTGCGTAGTTTAGCACGTGATGCATACACAGCGGCGGTAAGCCCTGCAGGCCCTGAGCCAATGACAGCTAACTGATATTCCATGACTTTTCCTTTTTTCTATAAAACCCGTTTTGCAAAAAGCATGCTCTATTCTATACTACCAAGAGCATATCGAAAAGATTCACCCGTCAAATTTATTAGTTCTTTAAGGAGCACCATGGTTATCATTGGTCAACAAGCCCCTGCAATTGCTTGTGAAGCAGTTGTAAATGGGGAAATCAAGCATATTACACTGGCTGACTTCAATAACCAGTACAAGTTGCTATTTTTCTACCCACTAAATTTTACCTTTGTTTGCCCAACAGAATTGCATGCTCTTCAAGCAATGCTTCCAGCATTTACTGAGCGCAATACAGCAGTTTTGGCCATCTCAGTAGACTCTCCCTACAGCCACTTGTCATGGTTGAACACCCCAAAAAATACGGGCGGAATTGCTGGCATCAGCTACCCACTACTTGCTGACATCAATAAAACCATAGCACGCAACTATGGGGTATTGAATGAAACCGCTGGGGTTGCGCTACGCGGCGTAGTGCTGCTTGATAAAAATAATGTGGTACAGCACGTTTCTATCAACAACCTAGCTCTTGGCCGCAATATCAGTGAATTCGTCCGCCTCGTTGACGCTCTCAAGCATGTTGAGACGGCAGGTGAAGTATGCCCTGCGGATTGGCATGAAGGAGCAAAAGGCATGAAAGCTACCCAAGAAGGGCTCAAATCCTACTTTGGGGCTGCGCAGTAATTGAGCCAGAAATAGAGCAAAAAATCAGCTTTAAGTAGCTTAATGTTTTTTTAAATAGGCGGTTTTTTGAATAAAACCGCCTATTTTTCTGTTTTTTGACACCCTCGCTGCAAGTAGTAAAATAATTACAGTTATGAAAATAATTATTTTTTACCTATTAATGCGAGGTTATTATGAAAACATGTCCAAAAATACTCTTATCTGCGCTTTCACTGGCGCTCTTAGCAAGTTCACTCCAGGCGGCCAAAAAGCGTGGCCGCGAGGGTGACAATGAACAACAACCACGGGCTCCCCAGGCTGCTCGAGTATCAACAGATACATTCACCACAATGGCTGAAGTGGCACAGGCTGCATTAACCACCGCATTTCCAATTTTAGTCACTCACGCTGGCCCAAGCACCCCTCCTGCCATTACAGCTGACCAGCTACAAGCACTACGCGGAGCTGCCGGTACGCTTAAAATCATTATGGACTCCTTTGCAAGCAGAAGAGCTACACGCAGCTTAGATCCCATCCTGCAGTCTTTCGATACTCTAGCTGACAATTGCATCACCGCAATAGAAAGCGTTGTTTTAGATACTCGTGCAGCACTTACTGAACTTGCAGCAGCTATAGACGGGTACAATGACGCTCGCGGCCGAACAACACGAGCAGACGGCGAACCTATCCCTCGCCTACGTGATGCCGCTATTGCTCATGAACACCGCCAGTCGAAAAAAATATGTACTCCCCATGAGACTTTTGATCCTCTAGCCGACAATTGCATCAGTACAATAGAAAGTGTTGTTTTCGGTACTCGTGAAGAGCTTACTGAGCTTGCCGATGCTATCGATGACTACAATGATGCACGTGGCCGAACAACACGAGCAGACGGCGAACCAGTTCCTCGCCTACATGATGCTGCTATTGCTCATGAGCACGTCCAGTTAAAAAAGAAAACCACTGCTCATGAAAAAATCTTTAAGATGAAAAGCAATGTTTATCTTAAGCGGATTGGAGAATTTTTAACGCCAACCGACCGTAAAAATTTCTTCTCATCTTTTGCTGAAGAAAAACATCCCTCTGAAGACTATGATATTGACGTAATCATGAGGCATATGTGTGACACAGGCACAGCTACACCAGAACAGATAAAAACTATTGCAACAGCCATTCACGCAACAGAAAAAAGAGGCTTGCAAGTTGCAGACCATGATGGAAAATATAGGCTGTATATAAACAATATAGACTGCAATATAGACTGCAATTTATTTATTCCAGATAACCCAAATGAAGCCTTGCTAGAAGCAGCACGTAGGAATAATCTTGAATTCACTCAACTCAGTCTTGCTCTTGGCGCTGATGTTAATGCTCCTGACAAACGCTACCGCAACACAGCCCTCACATATGCCGCTTTCAATGGCTATACTGAAATTGTCCAGGCCCTACTTGATCATCCAGGCGTTAATGTTAATGCTGTTGACACATTCGACGGCGGAACACCACTCATAGGTGCCGCTCGATTTGGCCATACTGAAACTGTCCAGGCCCTACTTGCTCATCCAGGCGTTAATGTTAATGCTGTTGACCTATACGGCTTCACAGCGCTCACGACAAGCGTATGCAGCCATGACTCCCGTCCTGAGACAATCAAGGCGCTACTTACTCATCCAGGAATTGATGTTAATGCTCTTCAATTTGGCGAAACAGCACTCATGATTGCCGCTAGATGTGGCCGTACTGAAACTGTCCAGACCCTACTTGATCTTGGCGCTGATGTTAATGCTGTTGACCGATTCGGCAAGACAGCACTCATGATGGCCGCTGAAGAAGGCCATACTGAAACCGTCCAGGCTCTAGTTAATCACCCAACTATTCAACTACGTCTATGCGACGGCAGCATTGAATAATAAATCTGATGATCTCAAGCAAAATGCGAGGCTATAATGAAAACAAGTCAAAAAATACTCTTATCTGCGCTTTCACTGGCGCTCTTAGCAACTTCAATCCAGGCTGCCAAAAAGCG
>CAIKAH010000051.1 GCA_903825355.1 uncultured bacterium
GCAGCTTGAATAAGCGTGATTCCAGTGGTTTTTTGGATGTGGGCAACAGGTTCATCACCTGCTGATTTTATCGCGCCCTCAGGCTCTTCCGTAAACATTACCCCGCAACGAACAGGCTCCGCATCACTCGACTTTTCCCCAACCATTTCTTGTATCAATACTGGCGCAAATGCTTCTGGCGAGAATAACGAGGCATCACCAAGCCCTAAGCGTTGTGTTAGTGATTTCATACCGAAATATGATTCAACAACTTCCAGCATTGCTGCTAGCACTGCCTCTGCTGTTGGTGGTACATTTGGCACACTCGTATTGCCACCAGCATTTGCCAGCTCTTTAGTATCCTCTTTGCCGGTACTACGCACCATCAACCGGTTGCCGCGACTAGCTACATCCGCAAGTAACGCATCAAGTCCTACTACGCCCACAAAAAAATCATCTAAACCCTGACCGGGAAGTAATACAAATTTTTTCCATGCATCATTCAATGCTTGATTAAAATCACTACGGGCAGCTAAAAAGGCTGCTGGGAATTGTTTTGCTGCAAATACCGCTTTTGCATCTACGGGCCGCACAACAGCTGCCCAACGCTCACTACAATTGAAACCTACCGTAGCTAATTGCGCCTGTATTTGTTGTGATGAAATGCCAACAAATACCGGTACTGCTATCTGTATTGAACTAATGCGCTTAGCATTAAATTGCCTAGATATCACTTCTAGTTCACGCAAATTTGCAGTTTTATAGCCATAGCCTTGCGTTTCTGCGTAATCATATAAACGTGTTTGCTCAAGCACTTGCGCAGATAGTGCTTGAGCAGTCCCTGTTCCCGCTGCCGATACATAGATGGGTAGAGAAAGCAAGCCTACAATAAATAATCTTATTATTTGCCTAAGCATTCTAATATCCTTCATAAAGAATAAACCATAAATCTATCTCAGATAGGATAAAGAAGGTCTTTTTAAGCTACAATAAAAATACAAAAGCCCGTCAGAAAACGATTAGTCTACTGACGGGCTTTAAATTTTTTAACGAAATAAAATACTTATATTACTAGTTTATCAAGAGCATCATCCTCGTTGCTTGCAGCTAGCTCTACCGTTGCTGCTTGAACAGTAGGGTTAGGTTCTTCTTCTAGCACTAATTCGGATGGTTCTACTTTAAGATTCAATCGCTTCAAGACAACCTCAAGCTCTGCTGGGGTACTTACGGCATATACATCTTTTTCTGGCCACTCGCGCTTCAGAATTTTTGCCATTTTCCCAGCAGCCCCAACTTCGATAATAATATCGCAATCTTTAAAATATTGCATTGAGGGCCACCATAGAACTGATGAGCTCATTTGACGTACGAGAGACTCTTTTATTTGCTGCCCAGACATAATTGGCTGCGCTTGGACGTTATTAATCAACGGAATACCCAAGTCTCTAAAATCAACTTTAACCATGTACATAGCAAATAGTTTTTCAGCTTCTTGCATTAACCGTGAATGGAAAGCACCAGCAACATTCAGTGCAATAGTCTTGCCGCCAAACGCTTTAACATCAGCGGCCAACGCTTCGATTTCACGAAGAGTACCAGAAACAACTAATTGACCTGGAGCATTGTAGTTTACAATTTGTAGCACATGCTCGATTGATGAAGGAACATCGTATTTAGCGCACAGCTCACTGAGCACATCGTACGGCACCCCAAGTACAGCAATCATAGTGCCAGGAAATTTTTTCGTGGCCTCATCCATAAACAGTGCACGCTTTTTCAGCAAGTACAGTGCGTCTGGAAAACTAATACCACCCGCTGCAAACAGTGCTGCGTACTCGCCAGAACTATGGCCAGCAACAACATCTGGAACAACGTTATATTTTTCTTTTAAAAGCGCAAGAATAGAAGCACTCAACAAAAATATTGCCGTTTGTGCATTCTCAGTTTCACGCAACTCCCGTTCAGAAGAAGCAAAGCATAAACGAACAAAGTTTGATTCAAGACACTGTGAAGCTTCTTCAAAGTACTCTTGAATGATGCGCTCTTGATCGTATAATTCTTTACCCATGCCAAGACTTTGTGAACCTTGCCCGGGAAATATCATGCCTATTTTAGGCCTACCTGTGGACATACCAAAACCTCCATTGTGGTAAACTATCCACTTTTTATACAAGCGCATCACATAGCACCTGTACACGGAAAAGTGACCGTTCTTTACCTATTACCTTCATCAGGTTATCAATAGATTTCCAGTCTGGCAATTTAATTTTAATTCGGCACATTTTTAGCTTTTTCGCTCTTTTTCCTGCATTTTCCACATATTTTATTATATTTGAGGGGGGGTGGTAGGTATATTTGCATATACCTACCCTGAGAAATTACCAGTCTGCACTGATTAATTTGAGCTTACCACGGGTTTGTTCAGCCAAACCAGATTGTTGGCGTTGATCTTTCATCCCATACTTAACCATGAGCTGCTGCCAATAGTTTTTAGCTTGAGCCATATCATTTTGAGCAAAGAAAAAATAGCCTAAATAATAGAGGCCTGCTTCATTGGCTGCTTGATTACTATTCTCAGCAATTGCCTTAAGTGCTACTAAGCCATCTTTTTGTACCGCTGGTTGCTTGCTATCAAGCTTCATCAACGCTAGCTTTAGCTTCATAAAATCTTGAAGCTCACGGCTTGCAATCGAACGAATAACTTCTTCAAGCATAGAAATCGCTTCATCTTGCTTGCCAAGTGCTGCTAATGCATCTGCCTGATATACGCGAAACATAGGACCAATACCAGCACGTTTGTTGCGTTCGTATGCATGGCGATACTCTTTTTCAACCGTTGCCCATTTCTGATCTCCTGGCACTTCATAGGCACTTAAAAGCTCAAAAAAATCTTTTTGTGCTGCTTCTTGACTTGCTTGCCAATACCAGTTAAAACCAACCCCAGCAACGACTGCTATAGCAATACCAGCTACGCCACCAAGAACATATTTTTTGTACGCTATCGCTTTATCAAGCGATAGATCTAACAACGATGCAATTGTATCATAAGAAAAATTCATAACACTCTCCTAAAAACAAACTTTGCTTCACTATACCGCATCAGACAATTTTGTATACTGCGCCCTGGATGATTGAGAAATGCCCCAAGCAAATATAATTGCCTGCTCCATAGTATGAGCATCGGCATTACCATGACAAATAATGGCGGTACCTTTAACACCTAATAAAAGAGCTCCACCAAGTTGTTTATATGTCAGCCTTGCATCAAGATCTGGAATAATTGAGGGGTGCCATTCTTTGATTAAATCGGTTATCGCTTCCATTGTTTTAAGCAAAATATTACCTGAAAAGCCATCGCACACAACAACATCAATATGATGCTCAATAATATGGTAGGGCTCTACATTACCGATAAAATTAATTCCTGGCTCTTGCTTAAGCAATACGAATGCTTCTTTCCCCAGCGCAGAACCTTTCGTATCTTCGTGACCGTTTGATAGCAACCCAACGCGAGGATTTTCTATGCCTTGAGCTTCACGTATATGAGCAGTACCAAGATGCGCAAATTGTACTAAATGGTGTGGACGGCACTCGGTATTCGCTCCTAAATCAAGCGCCAGCACCATACCCTTTTTGCTAGGTAAATAACCAGCAATAGCTGGCCGCTCAACACCTGCATGCCTTCCCATAATAAGCGCTGAAGCTGCCATCATGGCCCCAGAATTACCCGCTGAAAGCGTTGCGCTACAAGTCCCGCGAGCTACACTCTCCACTGCTTTTACCAATGAAGCACCAGGCTTTTTCCGCACAGCAAAAACCGGCTCTTCGTCCATGCCAATAATTTCTTGCGAGGGAACAATCGTGATTGGTAATTCGCACCATGTTGCCTCATGAGCTGCAAGCCAGGAGGTAATCATCTCTGCTGACCCATGTAACTGTACAGCTATACCTCTTCGTGCTGCTGCTACAGCCCCCTGCAAAACAACAATAGGCGCATTATCACCACCCATAACATCAATAGCAATCATAGGTATCGACTTTCGCTTAAAATAAAAAACACCGCTCAATTGCAGGCACTAGGCAAGCGTTTTGAGCGGTGTTTACAAGTATCATTGCGTATGCGCTAAATTTACTCAGCAGCACCGTCGTTTGAACCAGCTGATGATGCAGCATCAGGAGCTGTTACAGCAGCGCCACGACGCGCAGC
>CAIKAH010000052.1 GCA_903825355.1 uncultured bacterium
CAGGGTCTGTTTTAACCGCTCCTCGAAACTGGACAATCTCATCTTCCCCATCATGAGCAATAGGTTTCATTTTTTCGATATGTGCCTTACTAGATTCTTTTTTCATAGCTTCACGTAGCTTTTTTGCATATCCAAGTTTATTTTCTTGACGAGTACGGCCGATGGCCAAAGCATCTTCTGGAACATCCATATTTACCACTGACCCTGCTGCAGTATAAGCATTTTTGCCAACCGCAATTGGTGCAATCAGGGTGTTGTTACTACCAACAAATGCCCCGTCTTCAATAACTGTTTCGCTTTTTTTAACACCATCATAGTTGCAGGTAACCGTACCGGCCCCAATATTAACACTGGCACCAAGCGTAGCATCACCTAAATAAGACAAATGCTTTACCTTACTCATTTGACCAATTGTTGCTGTTTTTACCTCAACAAAATTACCGATTTGTACATCATTGCCAACCGTCACATTTTGCCGCAAGCGGGCAAACGGACCAACATGCACGTTGCTACCAATAGTGCTGTGTTGAATAACTGAATGTGAATGAATGGTAGTATTTTCAGCGACAATCGAATCTTCAATAATAGTAAACGCGCCAACAAAGCACTCTTCTCCAATCACCGTGTTACCAAGCAAATGTACCCCTGTTCCTATAAAGGAGCCTGCACCAATTTTTACATTCATATCGATATGAATGCTCTGCGCCAATTCAAAGCGCACTCCTTCAGCCATCCACAATTTGATAAATTCAGAACGCTTAATTTGCTCCACCCCCCATAAATCTTGCAAGGTATTAACACCTCGCACCACATCATAAGGCACCGAAAGGGTTTTTACGCCCAATTTCTCTTGTGAAGCCATAGCGATAAGGTCTGTCAAATAGAGCTCTCCTGTTACCGCATTTTTATGCAACTGAGTAATGTGCGACGCTAAAAAATCTTTCCGCATAACATACACACCAGCGTTAATACAATTAATTAACCGCTGCTCAGGGGTACAGTTTTTTTCCTCTACAATTTCAACAGCTCCATCATGCTCAAGCACACGACCATAGCCCGTTGGATCAAGCACATAAGCTGTACTCATAGTTATGGCAGCGCCAGAACGTGCATGCTCAGTAAGGAGCTGCTCAATAATTTCTTTATTAATAAGGGGCATATCACCATAAAGAATAAGAATATTATCAGCATCCCAGGTCTCTTGACTACACAATACCGCATGCCCCGTGCCCAACTGCTCTTTTTGTAAAATAATGGAAACATCTTTAACTCCTGCAGCCTTAACTGCGGCTTCCACTTCTTCAGCTTGATGCCCCAAAATAAGCGTAATAGGAATATTATGAGCTTCCAATGCACGCAATGGATAAAGTAACATTTCTTGCCCACAAATGTTTGACAGTAATTTACTTTTTTTGGTCTTAAAGCGGCTTGATTTGCCAGCTGCTAAAACAAGCGCTCGTGTAGTAGATGTGACCATTACAGCCTCTCTGGCCAGGACTTACAGCCCAGCTTAAATGTTTGTTTTTATTTTTCTTCAAAAAATACTATTTCTAGCTTAAAATGACACATAATGATACCTGTATAAATACAGAGATTGCAAATAGTTATTGAAATATCAAAACCTACGTTTAATACGCTGCTTTTTGTTAGAAAAAGCAGCGGTTAAAAATATATATAATTCATCTAAGTTTTAACAAACAGCGATGTGATACATTTTGGAGAGGTGGCTGAGTGGTTGAAAGCGGCCGCCTCGAAAGCGGCTATACCGGGAAACCGGTATCGTGGGTTCAAATCCCACCCTCTCCACCATCTATGTACAAAGAGTATCCATGATTAAAAGCGAGCTAAACCAGATCCGTGCAAATTTGCTTTCAGGCATCACCGTTGGGCTTGTTTCTGTACCGATTTGTATTTCACTAGCCGTTGCTTCTGGGGCTACCCCGGTAATGGGAATTATCACTGCTATTTGGGCTGGGTTTGTAGCATCGCTTGCTGGTGGCAGCAATTTTAATATCACCGGCCCTACCGGAGCCTTAGCTGGACTTTTGAGTGCGTATTCCATCCACTTTGGTATAGATTGCCTGCCAATGCTTGCCATTCTTTCGGGTATTATTATCTATGGCTGTTATCAACTGCATCTTGAACGTTATTTAATGTTTATTCCTAGCAGCGCCCTATACGGATTCATTTTGGGTATTGCAGGAATGATTATTATAAATCAGCTTGAGTCTGCGCTGGGATTAATAGGCCCCATAAAGGCACCTAACCTTGTAGCAAAAGCATTCACTATCTTCCACCTCCTCCCCTCAACACATCTACCAGCCCTGGGTGTTTTTGTAGCATTTTTTGCTGGGCTTATGTTTTTTGCCTTTAAATTTCCTCGCTTACCAGGCTCCATTGTATTGGCGCCAATTGGGATCATTATTGGCTACTGTTCGAGTACGGGCTTACTGCCATGGTCACTACAAACACTAAGTAGTAAATACGGCACGATTGATGTGACAGTGTTTCAAGTACCTGTTTTTCAATTTCGATTTGCTTACCTCATCCCAGCGTTTTCTATTGCCGTCATTTCTATTCTCGAAACACTCGTTTCTGCGCGCATTGCTGATGGAATGACCAAAACAAAACACGACAAACGTCAAGAGATGCTTGGTCTTTCGCTCTCAAATATTATTACCGGGTTTGCAGGAGGCATGCCAGCAACCGCAGCTCTGGCACGCACTGCTTTAAATATCCGCAGCGGTTGTAGTAGCAAATTTTCTGGAGCTATTGCTAGTATCTGTATCGGGCTTATTTCATGCCTCGTGCTACCTTATTTTGCATTTCTACCTCTACCAGTAATTGCCGCAATTTTAATGTTCGTATCATTTCGCATGCTGCAAATGGAGCGTTTTACGCACTTGTACAAGCACGATAAAAAACATTTTGCTCTTGCTTTAGTAGTAGCATTTGTAACCATTTATGATGATCCGGTAGTCGGCATTCTCCTGGGAGCTGTAATGGCTATGCTTATTCTTATGGAAAAGTTTTCACAAGGAGATCATGAAATCATGGTACAATCGCTACGCGAACAGGCTAGCAATGATACTATGGTATACAGCATCAAAGGCCCCTTGGCCTACATCAATGCTCGTGCCCATAGAAAACACTTAGATAATATTCCTCCCAGCATTACAAATGTAGTCATCGATATCCATGACATGCATTTTATAGATGCTGACGGAGCAGAAGCTCTTGTTGACATCATTCAATCACTGCAAATGAAAAACATCACAGCTGTCTTAGTTGATCCGTCCCCCCGTATTGTCCACTTTCTTGAAGACTCGCAAACGTATAAAGCTATGCAAAAGCATGGCTTTATCTGCGACACACTCAATGATGCCTACTTTCGTGTATATCGGAATACTCAAGAAAAAATTACTACTATTTGACGGCTGCATCCATTTACCGTAAAACTAGACAAGTATTGTGAGTATCAAACCCTCCTACGTCGGTTCGGATAGCCATGAAAGAAAAAGAGCTTGCTCATGTGCTTCGCTCAAGCGAAAACGAAGAATATATCGGGATATTGATAATAAATGATCAAGGTAAGATTCTTCTACATAAGGCCCCACAATGGGAGACCCCGTATGTACTATCGCATAATCCTGTTTTAGTAAAACCGCGTGAAATTGCTCATCATTTCCTAATGGCCTTAGGGATTGAAGCTGAACTACATGAGGCTTTTATTTCGCTAGCCCCACACACCCTTGATATAACACATCGCGTGGATCACTTAATTATTGCTATCACCACTACAGAAAATACTGAGCATCTGAAGCAAATCACCGCCAGCGTATGGCTTCCTTTTGAATTCGTAATAGATGACGCACATGAGCAGCCAGATACCTACGCCCCATGGCTACGTGATTCTATTGATGGCGTTGCTCTTTACTTGAAAAATCTGCTAAAACAGAGCAAACTGCTCGCTGTACAACAAGCAGAGCTATCTTAACACCCCCGCTGTTTCTCTTCCTGCAGACTTCGCTCATTCGACCAGGCTTAGGATATGCGGCATTAAACATATCGGATAACATATGCTACAAGAAACACGTCTAGGTTTTATCGTAAAACCCCAGCAACTGCAATGTATTGTTGAAAAAACCTGGGGGCATGAAGAGTGGATTGCCAACAATGCACAATACTGCGGTAAAAAAATGGTTTTCAAGGAAGGCTTTCAATGCTCCTGGCACCACCATAAAATTAAAGATGAAACCTTTTATTTACAGTCGGGGCGCCTGGTACTTGAAACAGAAACGAGTGGAATGTACGAGCAACGCATTATGCTTCCAGGAGATGTAGCACATATTATCCCTCTTGTCTGGCATCGACTCTCTGCAATTGAAAATAGTGAGCTGTTTGAATTTTCTACCTTTCATATGGAAGAAGATTCATATCGAAGAACTGAAAGTGGAAAAGCTGATTTTTTAGCAATGGGGATTAAGCTGTGAGCACAAAGCGTCTCTTATTACTTTCAAGCTTTTTTGTACTTGTTGGCTTCTTATTTCTGATGCTTCAACGCAATTGGCTGATTATTCATATTGCCTATTTTCCCTTTTCGCCAAGCACCACTACGAGTAAAACAACCTCGCAAACATATCAAAAACAACTCACCATTAGCTATTTTAAAAATAATACATGGGTGCATGAAGAGTGCACAGCTCTCTGGCATGAACAAGATCCAGCGCAAACACTCAAACAAGTGGTTAAGCAATGGCTTAATATACTGCAAGATGCACATCTTATTCGTCCTCATATAGCAGTTACCACCGTATCGATTGCAGGTAGTACTAACGAGGCGTATGTTTCTTTTGACAATGTCATCCTTTCTAAAGAGTCATCAATAAAAAATAAGTGGCTTATCATTGAAAGCTTATGCAAAACTATTCGCGATAGTGGGTTGAACATCCAAGGATTGACACTATTGCACAATGAGCGCTGCATGGAAGATGATCACCTTGATTTTAGCCACCCTCTTTCTCTTGAAAGTCGTTTATAATAACCGTTGGAACAGGATAATTATGAAAAAAATGATACTACTATTAGTATTGATGGTAGCGCCCCTCAAAACAGCAAGTGTCAGCGTTTCTGCAGGCAGCATTAGCATTCCTATACAACAAATTATACTCAAGACGCACTATGATATCATTTCCCGAGCACCAAATTATATTCAAGAAGTATCAATCCGTGGGTACTCTACCACAGCAGCTTTATTGCTCAATGGTCTAGCACAAACCTGCATACAAGTAGGAAACACTATTGGCACGGTTACCCAAAACCCTCTAACACAAGGTATTTTACAGACAGTAGGGATTAGCCTTGCTACCGCGGCAGCGGTAGTTACCGATCGCAAACAACAACGAGAACAGAAAAAAGCAGATAATACTCAGCTTACTAAGGCTCTCACAGACATGAAAATCCATGAAGATGCTATATGCCAAGCTATTAAAATACGCGCAGGCCTTGTATTTACCGATTGGCTTATGGAACAGTCTTTATCAAGTGATACAACAGATATCCCCCTAGAACAGATAAACGGTGGATTAATATTATATACTCCCTCAGAAGATTTAGAAGAACTTCCCATACTCATTGAACGCATTGCTCAAACAGTAACTACTAAATTATATGCAGTATATGCCTCCATACTTGACGAAGCAGCATGAAGCAAAACTTACATCCCGCCGCTATTTTATACTACAAAGGGGAAAACTTAGTCCCTGAGCGTAATCTTAATTTTACTACCCAACGTTGGTTTTATCATTCAACACTGGGCAAAGTGCTACGCTTATTCATTACTAATCGCAAGGCTGCTAGCGCACTAGGATGGTACCACAATACACGGATTAGCAAGCACCTGATTCCCTCATTCATAGAAGCTTACAACATTGATATGAATGATTTTGTAATCCCCCCCGGAGGATACAGATCTTTTAATGAATTTTTCATGCGCGCTTTAAAGCCTCATGCTCGCCCTCTAACAACAAACCCTAATGCTATTATAAGCCCTACCGATAGTAAATTATTCGTTATTCCAAGCTTAAAGCCGCTTACACTTTTTTTTGTCAAAGAACACGCTTTTAATGTGACTACCTTTTTAGGCTGCCCGTTATTAGCAGAGACATTCAATACCGGCACACTCTGCATGTTTCGCTTAGCGCCGTACGATTATCACCGATTCCATGCCCCAATAGATGGAATTATTGAACAGATTATCCGAATAGCCGGCAAACTTGAATCAGTCAACCCTACCGTTTTTATGGCCGGATACCTACCACTCACAAGCAATGAGCGGATTGTTATTATGATTAAAACCCCTACGCATGGCACTATTGCATTAATAGCGATAGGAGCATTGTTTGTAGGAAGTATCATCCTGCAATGCAACGTTGGCGACACCATCAAGCGCGGTGACGATATTGGTATGTTTGCCTTTGGCGGTTCTACTATTGTTTTGTTATGCCAGCGTGATACAATCGCGCTGAAAGGGCATTTTATCACGCATTCTTTACAAGGCTACGAAACCGCCGTCACGATGGGAACAGCAATTACCGATTGAAAAGCTCGCAGAACGAGGAGAAACTATCATGCATATTTACCCATCACTCATTTCATCAAATTTATTATCGCTAGAAAAAACATTAACCGAATTTGATCGTGTATGTAATGGTTATCACCTCGATGTTATGGATGACCATTTTGTCCCTAATCTCACATGGGGCTCATCATTTATTAATGCTATACGGCAAGCAACACCACTTCCCCTGCATGTACATCTAATGGTTGATAATCCTGAGATGTGGCTTTCACGACTTAAACTGCAGCACGGTGATACCATTATTTTTCACTATGAAGCAATTCAAGATCATGCTCACGCCAAGCGCATGATTGATCTTATCAGAGGAGCAGGCCTGAAGGCAGGACTCGCCATAAGTCCCAATACAGCACCCGAAAAAATACATGAGGTCTTAGCCACACTTGATATGATTTTGCTCATGACCGTTTACCCGGGTTTTTCTGGACAAACATTTATTCCTGAAGTACTTGATAAAATTGCAACGCTCAGAAAGATGCAGCAGCTTGTTTCAAATCATGCTATACTATGCCTTGATGGTGGTATCAATCATGATACACTACCATTAGTGCGCAAGCATCAGGTAAGCCATGTTGCGATTGCAACTGCAATTTTCGGGCAACCTGATCCAGTAAGCGCCATAAAACAGTTATACACTGCTGATAATTAATATATTTTTTGGCAATAAGGGATTTTGTGAATAGGCAGAAACTACGTGTTGGCGTTCTCATGGGCGGCCGCTCCATTGAGCGTGAAGTATCATTTAATTCAGGACGAACTATTTGTGACCATCTAGATACCGAGCGGTATACCATTATCCCTCTATTCCAAACGGCCGATGGTACGCTTTACCAACTGCCTCAGCATTTTTTACATCGTGGAAAAATTAGTGATTTTATCCATCGCCTACCAGCAGAAGCAAAAAAACTGTCTTGGGGACACCTCAAAGAAATGGTTGATTTTATTTACCTTGCACAACACGGCCGCTACGGCGAAGACGGCATTATCCAAGGAATGCTTGAAGTACTCAACATTCCTTATCTTGGCACCAAAGTGCTAGGCAGTGCACTGGGAATGGATAAAGCACGGCAAAAAGAGCTTCTCAATCATGCCGGCGTTGATGTTGCACGTGGTGTGGTCATACAACCTGATCAGCTTGCAACACTGACAACTGAACAAGTAGTTGCTAATCTTGCAAAGCAACAGGTCTCGCTTCCTGTTATTATAAAGCCCTCACATGAGGGATCAAGCCTTGGCATTGCGGTGATTAATAATCCAGAAAAACTCCTGCCTGCAATCTTACACGCTGCGACCATCGACGAAAAACAAGCCCAAGCGGTATTGATCGAAGAAAAAATTAATGGCATGGAATTTGTGTGTGTTCTTTTAGAAAAGATAACTAACACTAACGGCACTGTTAGTCGTCACTGGTTCCCCCTACCCCTTACGGAAGTAGTATTAGAAAATCAAACAGCTTTTTTTAACTACGAACAAAAATATATGCCAGGACGAGCCCTTAAAATTACCCCAGCACGCTGTACTCAAGCTATTACTGAACGAATTGTTGAAGCTTGCGAAAAAACAACTAGAGCGCTTGGTTTTACTACCCTTTCACGCATAGATGGTTTTGTCAGCGATGATGGGCGAATTGTTATTGTTGATCCTAATACCCTCACGGGAATGGCTCCATCAACATTTCTTTTTGCGCAAGCAGCAGAGGTAGGAATGAGCCACACTGACCTCATTAATTTTTTGATAGAAAATGAACTGCAAGCCTACGGCCTGCATACCTCTCTTTCAGATGCAGAAAGGGCTGCGATGGACAGCATTCCTCCCGTTAAAAAATTACGTGTTGCTGTTATTTTTGGTGGCGATTCAAATGAGCGAGAAGTGTCATTTGAATCTGGCCGTAACGTCTGCTACAAACTCTCCCCACAAAAATATGATGTTCTACCGCTTTTTTTAAGTGATCAGATGGAGCTCTTTCATTTGCCACAAAATATTTTGATCAAAAACTCTACCCGTGCGGTTGCTGACTTAGTAAGCGAAGAGATGAAGTTTGAATGGTCTGATCTGCCAAGCAAAACTGATTTTGTATTTCTGGGCTTGCATGGCGGCAAAGGAGAGAACGGCTCTGTACAAGGTGCACTTGAAATGCTCGAGTTACCTTACAACGGCTCTGGCGTGCTGGCAAGCGCTCTCTGCATGAACAAATTTAAAACTAATACTTTTTTACGATCACGCGGCTTTGCCGTGCCGCAAGCTGCGTTGCTTGAAAAACAACAGTGGTTAGCGCTAGCATCAGAAATAAAAGATGCTTTTCTTCATACTTTTTTAACACAACACAACTTAGCTTTACCAGTGATTACCAAGCCACATGATGATGGCTGCAGTGTGATGGTTAGCAAAGCAAAAACTATTGAATCGCTCACCCAACACCTGGATACTTACTTTGCTAGTACAAAAAATACCGTGTTAATTGAAGAATTGATTAATGGGGTTGAGCTCACGGTTGGGGTTGTAGGAAACGAGAATCCATTTGCCATGCCACCAAGCCTGGCGGTTGCTAAAGGCGATATCTTGACCCAAGAAGAAAAATTCCTCCCCGGCGCAGGTGAAAACCAAACACCAGCCCCACTTCCAGCACAAGTACTTGCTCTTATTCAACAAACAGTACGTGACGCTTATGTAGCGGTCGGCTGCAAAGGGTATGCACGCATCGATTGTTTTTACCAAGATGAGACAGTAAGCCCAACGGGCAAGCAACGCGTAGTATTGCTCGAATTTAATACGCTACCTGCACTAACCCCAGCAACGTGCTTATTTCACCAAGCAGCCGAACTTGGCATCAAGCCAATGGACTTTTTTGATAATATTATCCAGCTTGGTCTTGAGCTACACAAATCAAAAAATCCAAAACCTGTCCCACAACCAGCACAGCAAACGTTTGTTGCCGCTGTAGAGCAGCCTTCTGCAATAGCAGTCACGCTCAGTACAGAAAAGCCACCTAAAGATGAAATAACACTTGCTGAGCCAGCTGGCCCCGAGCAAGCACTTGCACTTGACGAAGCTGTATTCAAGCCTATCCCAGAAGAAGCACTCAAGCGAGATGTAGCAACGGTAGAAGAACCTGTAGCTAAAAAAGTCACCAAATCTGATGAAGCAGCAAATATGCAGGCACCAGCCGAAACGTTTACCATGAGTTTATTCTAGAAACTATATATTTTTCATTTTATTGTTATGCTTTGATGGATAAATTTTCGGGTACCCCAGATAATGAAAGCAGCCGTCGAGATAGCCATTTTTAAAAAGGAGAATAAGTGAAAGATATGAGTACTATTTTTCTACTCAGCGCATTTTTTTTGTTAAATACTGGGCACGCCCTCCAGGCAGGAGAGCAGGCGTATCTAGAAGATTCATATACTATGCCAGAAATAGATATAAATGAGGAATATAAAAACCGCTTTGATGAAGTAAAACGTCGACGGCGCACCTACCCAGTAGATCGTCAAGGTTTATATGGACGTACCTCTCCCTACAGAGCACAAAACAAAGCTAATAATCGTCATGCACTTGGTACTACTTCCAGTCGCACGCTAAAAGAGTTATGCAGAGAGTTAGTAAAGCAGGCAGCTAGATAGCCTCCTCATTTTATTCAGCTCTTGCTAAAACATCTAGCTGGCCGCAGAAAGAAAGGATCTATGCTATGATTAAATCCGTTATAACTGTGTGTACATGCATGATACTGCTCTGCTCTTATGCACAAACAGCCACCGTTACCAATGAACCCATAGAGCAAGCATCACCCCCCCACGTTGATACCTGCGCAATCTGCCTTGATCCAATCAGCAACGCCAAGAAGCTGCCGTGCACACACAGCTTCGACACAAGCTGTATCCAGCAATGGTTAGACATACAACCCTCCTGTCCAATTTGCAAAGCAACTGTCAACGCGCCACTTCCACGTCGAAACTATGATGCACATGACCTTCAAGGCCCTTATGCACACAACTACTATTACGAAAACACCATCGATAATTTTATTATTACATTCGATAACGACGACAGCCTCAGCCATGAACGCATTACAGCCCTCTGGCAAGAACTTATAGAAATACGAGCACAAGCACACATCCATGATGCGTGGTAAAAAAAGTGCCTAGCTACATTCCTCATCAAGGTAAAAGTACTTTTTTCGCTGAATCATTTACCTGTCTGCCAGTACCCTCTAGAATGGCAACTACATAAAAATTAATTTCAACCAAGAGCATGCTAGTTCCATCGCCTTACAGACAAGGATGATAATGAAGTCTCTTCCCTCTCTAGCATCATGCGCATTCCTTATTAGCAGCTTTGCATGCTCACTGCAGGCAGCTGATTCTGCCAAAGTCTCTACGGTAGATGTTAATCCCGTTACCACATGGGAGAACTTAGCGCCAATAATGATTCCTGCAGAACCTACGCTATCTATTACAAAAAACAGTGCCGGGGAGATGTGCTTACCGCTTATGCTTCCGCTCTCCTGGTTTGATACCATGCAACTTGATTATCTACGCAAAGTGCTACGAAGCGCCAATATTGATATTAATGGCACTAACGAACATGGAGAAACATTGCTCATGCAAGCCTGCAGAAGCAGTCACCTGATAGCCGTACAAAAACTCTGTGGATGCGGGGCAGATACAAACAAACCAGATAAAGATGGCATTACACCACTAGTTGCCCATTGCCAATTAACCAATGAGGCTCAGGAAAATATAGCTCAAGCAGAAATTGTTGCTTGTCTGCTAGAACACAAGGCAAACGTCAACGGTATTATTATTAGAAAAAATAGGTGGGGGCTACGAAGAAAACAGTGGCCACAGGAAACACCTCTTTATCTTATGTGCAAAGCAGGAAACGTAGCGCTTGCTCGCTATTTAATTAAATCAGATGCAGACCTTGGCAATGATAATGCAGCATCAATGAAACGCTTAATAGAGCATACCTATTTAATCGAAGACATAAAAATAATGTTAGAAGAAGTTGCTCCACTACTTGTGAGCCGCCGTTAAGGCAGAACTATTGAATTTTAATTTATTTCTTCAAAAATAGTCGTTTAAAGATTGCAGTTAGCAACCAGCATTGTACACTGGCAAAGAGAAAGAAACCTTTGTATTATTTTTGAAAGAACATAAACATGAATTTGGCTGTACAATTACTATCATTCGCACTTTTTACTGCATCTATCACATATACACCAATGAGAGCAGCAGATCTTATTGATATCAATAGTGATAATGAAAGTGATAACGAGCATGATAATCATGAATTTGATTTCTTAACTTTTCGTCAGCAACAAAGAAGCATGAGGAAAAGTACAAAAAAAATGCGCAAAGAATGTGCTGCCGCATCATTTAAGGCAGAGGAAAAACGGACATTTCTCCACGAGGCCTCACCCCACCGGCACCGCAACTATACAGCCACCATTAAGAAGCAGCGCAATCAAGCTCGCCGCAAAAAAGAGTTTGAAAACAACCCAATAGCAGATAATGATTATGAATCAGTCATGATTTCAAAACAGCCACTACCGGATATAGAAAATGAGCGGGAAATTGAACGATGCTACAATAGCATCATGGATATTTACAGTATCAACGCAATCGCGATTACTCATGGTTACGATAGGCTTAAATTAATAGACCTATTGAGCTTAGATCTATTTAAAAAGTGGTATCCAAAACTTTCAGATGAACAAATTGATAACATTTACAGCGAAAATCACGTGAAAGAGCTGAACGATTTTTTCAACTACGCAATTTCAAAACCAGCATTATAGCCTAGACCCCTATCATTTTAATGTATTTGTATAACCACTAGACAATGATCATCTCACGGTGAAAGCATCAAGCTGTTACATAAAAAGAGTCATAATGCCCTATCCTACAGAGGAGATGATCATGGTCTTGATTATACGATTCGCACTTATTGCTTGCCTCTTCCCTCCTATAATCCTTATAGCTGCAGAACATACAACGGCTTCCATTGAAGATGACCGCCTTTTACCCCTCGTTTGTTTTTTTACCAATAATCGTAGGCAACTACCATCAACGCCACCATCCCCCGAAATAGTTAAAGAACAAGCGCTCGTAGTGGCAGCACGCAATGGCGAATTAAAAGAGATGCAAAGATTACTTACAGCCGGGGTTAAAGCAAATGTGCCGCACTGCCCCAATGCAACATTGCCCCTTATTATAGCCTGCCGACTCAATAGGCTTGATATGGTTACTCTTTTATTAGAACATCGTGCCAGTCCAAATGCTACGGATACTGAGGAGAATACTGCCCTTTCAGTTGCTTGTTGGCACAAAATCACTGATATTGCGATTATTGAAACATTACTCGCACACCGAGCCACCGTTGATACCGTGAATCGAACAAGCAAAACTCCGCTCATGTATGCCTGCCAAAATGGCCGCCGTGATATAGTAAAGCTATTAATAAGCTCGCACCCTACAAAGGAGCCTTATATGGATCATAAAACACGCGATGCTGTAACTGCGCTCCTTAACTAACCAATTTTTCTACAAATAGGCGTGTATCTGACCCCACGCCTATTTGTCTTTTACTTAATTTTTCTATACTCTCTCCCTTATATTTTGCTCATCACCTATCTTATTTCATTTAAAATATTACTTTTCTAGCATATTTTGTTTTATTTTTTATTTTATACACAATTATAAAATAAGACTTACTAGGTATAATCGTTACATCTTGGAGACTCTAATGAATATTCAGCAAAAACCAACTCGCCTATTGCTACTCTCTCTTGCAGCTTTCACACGGCTTTTTTGTGCGACTGCAATTCCAGAAGCAGCAACTACTAGATGGTCAGACCTCAGCGATGAAGAACATATAAAAATAGCTATTTGGATTAAAGAGCGAGGAATGCAAGAACTAGAATTAGCCAACGCCGTTATGAATGGAGAGCTAGAGAAGGTAAAAAGACTCGTCCCTGCAGAATTTAAAGGTGATGCTCGACTCACAGACCAGGGGCAATCCGCCTTAATACTTGCTATCATATCTGGCAACCGTGAAGTGATACAATATTTAGCGCAACATACAGATAATCTTAATCACACTGATTTTAATCCAGGATTAACACCCCTCCAGTATGCTGACCTCGCTAAAGATATGGATTTAGTAACGCTACTACTTTCTCATACCAAAACAGAAGCCGGTGCAGGTGGCCACAGCGTTAGCGATAAAATACCTGTTGACGTAACCGCCTTAGAGCCTTTTTTAGCAAACTCAGCTGATGTTCCATCTTTTGCATGTCCAAAATGCAATGCAGTTACCACTACTATTGATAAACGCAACAGGCTAACACGCTGCCCTACATGCAAGATAAAAAGCAAAACAAGTAAATATATGTTAAAACAATAGCATACCTGAATTTTTGAAACGTAATAAAATGACACACAAGCAAATTGCCCCGTTCCTATCTTTATTTATTGCATTTACGCTTGAAGCTAGTAGTACAAAGCCAGAGATGAGCCACAAAGCTGTCGCTCCTTTTGTTTCTAACCGAGCACTAGCGGCACAAAAATCGGATAGGTCAAAACCGGTCGTAACGTTTAACCACACAATCAAAGTTCGAACAATCCCATCAAATGCTCAACAAGCAGCATTTGAACATTTGATGGCACAAAGAGAAGCTAAAAACGAATTAATAGCAACAACAATAAAAATAAGAGCCTTAATCAGCAAAGAATTAGAAAAAGCGACAACCCCATCGCACATTGAAAGATACGCGTCTTTTATGACTGATGGCACCTACGGCAGCGAGCCACTTATTATGGCACTTAAAACCCATGATCTTGCCGCTTTGCACAGCCTTGTGCGATCAGGTGCCAACCCCTATCTGCGTGGATTAGATAACCTTTCCGTCATGGATTTGCTTGATACTGATCCATTAACACAAAAGTTCTTAGACTCGCAATTCACATTAATGCACCGCCGCCGAGCTGTCGAGGCGCAGCTAAAAGTAGAAGCCGAGCCAAAAGATGAATTATGCGCTGTTCCCAGCTGGTTTTGGGGCGATGAAGAAACAATGTAAATACCCCTACATCACTAAGCCAGACTCTTGCTATGAGCTCTTTTTAACAACTAACAACTACGTGCACGCTGCTGTGCAATGCAATCTGTTGAGCGTAGAGCAGCAGCTGATGCACCTGCTTGAATGAATGCGCCTTGAGAGAGATATGCCTAATTTCTTGCTCTTGCACGCGCGCAACAACCGGAAATGAGGGCCCTAAAATGGTGACAGACAACCCATGCTGCGCTATAAAATCTCGTAGGGTTTGCGCAAGTAGGTGCGCATCGCTATCAATCACCTCCGCGCTGCTGTGTCGCAACTCAATTGAAGCGAGCCGCAGGTACGGTGGATAGCCCGCCGCCTGACGCATCATGAGCTCATCTTTAGCAAAAGATAAATACTGCAGCTCGTCAGCATAGTCAAAAAGCTGATGATCATGCATAAGCTGTACAATAACTTCCCCTCCAGCCGATGCCCTCCCTGCTCGACCTGCCACTTGAATCAGCTGCTGCAAGGTAATTTCTGCTGCATTGTAGACCGGAAAGTGGACATTCGCATCTGCCCACAGCACACCAACCAACGTCACGCCAGGAAAGTGATAACCCTTGGTAATGGATTGCGTGCCAATCAAAATATCAATCTCTCCACGGTGCATACGCTCTGCTGTCTCTTGCCACTCTTTTTTCTTTTTAGTGGAATCTAAATCAGCTCGTTCCACCCGTGCCTGAGGAAAAAGCGTCTTGAACATATGCACCACTTGTTGTGTGCCAATGCCTTTTTTCATGAGCGCATCACCCGTTGCTTTGCACTCACTGCACGCATAGGGCAGTGCACACGCATACTCGCAATAGTGGCAACGCAAGCTTGCTGGCTCGTGGTACGTTAAGCTCACTGAACAGTTTTTGCATTTAAAGATAAAACTACACTCCCGACACTGCACAAAAAAGCTATAACCACGGCGGTTAATAAAAATAAGAGTTTGTTCTTTTTTAGCTAAGCGATCAGCTACACCACGCTCCAGCTCTTTAGAAATCCAAAAGTACTTTCCTTGCTGACGCGACTTATTGGTCAAAATAACTTTTTTTAATGCCGGAAAGGCGCCGCCAAAGCGCTTGGTAATCGAAAACAAGGGCCAGTTATGTGTTTGTACATTGTACAAGGTGCTCAATGAAGGCGTTGCCGAACCAAGCACCAGCGGAATACCATACAGCCGGGCACGCCAAAGCGCCATCTCTTTACTATTAATTTTAGGATGCTTTTTATCAATAAACGATTGATCGTGCTCTTCATCGATGATAATCAAGCCTAATCGAGGAATAGGAAGCATCATGGGCAAATGTACCCCAACAATGAGCAGCGGCTGATCATGATGCAATGCCTCCCACAGCTTTTTTTTCTTTGCAGGGCTAGAGCCTGAATGAAAGCCAAAGATAGGAATATGGGGAAATGCCTGCTGCAACAGAAACTCAAACCGCATAGCAAGTGAGACTTCTGGCAACAGCAATACCGTACTTTTGCCTTGCTGCCAGGCATGCTGCAACAATTTCTTGTACACTTCCGTCTTACCTGAACCAGTTACGCCATGAATAACAAAAGGCTGAAAGCGAGGCGCTTCAATCACCGGCTTAACCGCTTGCACTACTCGGGCTTGTTCATCAGTTAGCTTGACCTCAGGAACAAGTGGCACGTGCTGTGCCTCGCCTTCGCCACAGTCTTTGGCGGGGAGGTTCAACAATGTTTTCAGTGCAGCTTCTTGGGTATTTTTTTCCTGCAAAAAATGTCTAATGCGCTGGTAAAAATACAGTGGTTTGATGCAGTAATACGCAGCAATTTTTTCTATAAAATGATTGTAATCTGCATCCCCCGGAAAGGTAGCCAGCTGGTCAATAGCACGCAGCTGAAACGTAATACTTGCGGGCAGCTGGTAAAAAACATTAGTGACTAACGCTGCTTCAATGCGTTTTTGTAAGGGTACCTGCACAAGACTACCGCGCGTTACACAAGCAGTCAGCGCAGGAGGAACCTCGTACCACAGAGGCTTTTCAAAACCGTTAAGAAGAAGAACTTGGATGTACATCAAATAAACGTTCCGGCTACTAGCACTAATGCCTTATAGCTGCTAGCTAATATAAAAACTCAATCGGTATGCAGTTACCATATTTATCGAAGTAAACACGGGATGTATAACTCTTATCTGCATGTATTACTATTTTTTTCAGGCTACTGGTTTTGCGCAAAGCATCGTCTAATCCTAAATGATAGCGGTCATCTCCAAGCTGCAGCTCTTCTAGCGATGGTGAAAATTCAGCATCATGCCAATAAATACTACACTTGTCTTGCTTTGTGAGAGCAGAAACATCTAATACCTTAAGTAAAGGCATTCTTACAATCCACGTGGGCCAAACAACTACCGCTCCATAAAGCCTCACTCTTGTAACGTTAGAAGGAAAACATGCTTCAAGCAACATCGTACCTGTTCCCACATAAAAATCCAATGCTTGCAGGGGTACGATCTTCTTAATCCATGTTGGCAATTGCCCTCCTCCCCGTAGTTCCAGTGATAACAGGCCAGTAAACTTGGCGGCGTGAGTTTCCATGATTTCATTGCCTCCACTTTCTAGCGTTTCGCGCCACAGACACATAGATTGAATAAGTGACATCAAAGGCAAATGTGTCCTATGTAACTCTTTCAAGTCTTCAACACTATATTGATTACACAGTAGCGCTGTTTTTAAGTCCAAACTTAGCTCTTCAGAGTGCTCAAGCATATAAGCTTCTCGCAATCGCTGCACTTCATTAGGATGAATATACACTCTACTTGCTGCAGCTTCTGTAGGGGCGACAGCAAAAACTTCTAGTCCAGATACTAACGTTAATTCCGTGCGCATTCTCTGGATATGCTCACTTACGACCATGCGACGAAACTCAGCCATAACGGCATCCGAAGAAGGCACCCCTTCCATGCCCGCAGCTTTGCATGTTACAGCCATGAATACTAGTAGAATACTGCTAATTATCCAGAAATACGAAACTCTATGCTTCACGACTACTCCTTCAGTCCCTGTGGTATACACGGCGCGTGAACAGTTATATAAATTGTACTAAACGGGCGAGGAATCTGAAACTGATCCCAGCTTTTTTTCAGCGTCCACGAACGCTCTTGCCTGCATTCAACAAAAATCAATGGCACATTCATTTTTTCTGCAAAATACGTCAGCCCTGGCTGCAACTGGAATGCTGGCCCGCGAGACCCATCACCTACCATGCATAAGCGACGTACACCTTTTAATTCAGCAAGTGCTTGCCGAATAAGCGTAATTGGCTGCTTGAATGACGAGCCATAAAGCACATTAAAACCAAGCTTATTGCAGATAAAGCCGGCAAACTTGCCATCGTTACTTGGGCTAACGATACATGATCCTTGTGCCTTGAGGGCGTGAAAAAAGAACATCCCAGGAATAATCTGTTGATGCCAAAAATAAAAAATACCTTCTTGCTTAGTGAGGGGTTGCGTAACACCAGGCAAGTAAGTAACTTGTAATCGGTAGGTAGCAAACAAGCACCGAA
This sequence comes from uncultured bacterium, assembly GCA_903825355.1. Lineage (GTDB taxonomy): Bacteria > Babelota > Babeliae > Babelales > RVW-14 > CAIKAH01. Next base: position 18,261 of record CAIKAH010000052.1, read on the forward strand.
GTAGCCAATACACGAGGTTTCTGGCTAAAAAGCTAAAAAAGATATTAGTTCTACATGATCTACTGATAGATTTTAGCAGACGCATCGTGTGTGTCCTTACGGCATACTTCGTGATACACTATTTTTTTAACGATTTATATTAAACTTTTTTTGAAATTTTTATGATATTTAAATGGCAAACAAAACCGCTCCTCCTGAGCTTTTCGAAGGACGCCGACCAGCGGAAGATGGCAGAGCGGGCAAGAGTCATACCATGTCGCTCTTCCACCCCTAGCGGGGCGTGGTTCGACAAGCTCACCAGGAGCGACAAACAGTATACTAGCTCATAATAAGTTAAATGCATCCTATAAATTCAAAAGAGTTCTACCATATTTTACCAGAGGTTTCAATTTATGGCATCACCGACACCACGCTTTACGGTATTTAAAAAAACACTCGCAAATGGCCTGACGATTCTTACCCGCCCCGTTACGCACATTCCTCGGGTTGAAGCACATTTGTGGTACAACGTTGGCTCCAAAGACGAGGCACATAATGAACGCGGCATGGCCCATCTTATTGAGCATATGCTCTTCAAAGGCACCAACGAATTATCAGAAAGTGATATTAACTTAATTAGCCAAAAATTAACAGCTGACGCTAACGCTTTTACGTCACAAGACTACACCTGCTACACCTTTCGGCTGCCGAGCAATTCGTGGCAAATAGCCCTCCGCATTTTTGCCGACTGCATGCAACATGCACGTTTTGACAAAGATATGCTTGCCTCAGAACTTAAAGCAGTAATTGAAGAGCTGCGTATGTACCGAGACGATTTTCAAGGAGCTTTAATCGAGCGTATGATCGGTACCATTTTTGCCGAGCACCCGTATCACAACCCAATTATTGGGTATAAACAAGATTTGTGCTCGCTTGACCGTGATGCACTGTATGCCTTTTATAAAAAACATTACCATCCCGGCAATGCAACGCTGGTGGTGGTTGGCAACGTACAGCCAGAAGAAGTGTTTGCAGCAGCAGAAGCGTATTTTAGAGCCATCCCTGCAAAACCTGACTATAAGCGTGCAGTACACGTTATCAATGATGATATCACCAGCACAGCAACCACGCTCTACCGCCCAGTAAGCCATACCTGGTATAATTTTGTATTCAAAATTCCTGGCTTTTCTGATGGAATGAATCACCTTATTGACCTGACCAGTATCATTCTAGCTACTGGAAAAAGTTCCCGCCTCTACCAACGCCTCGTCGACAAAGAGCAAGTTGCCATCGAAGTTGATTGCAGTGTATATGACCTGAGCGATCGTGGTCTTTTATGCATCGGGGTATGGCCAGCAAGTGATATTACACCTGAAATCATTGAAGAAATTATTATTGAAGAGCTACAGCTACTTGCTCGCAAAGCTCCTGAAGACTGGGAATTTGAAGCAGCACAAAAACGAACGCAAATCGACCTCATTTCACTGCTAGAAAGCACCGAAAAGCAGGCCTTTGTTATTGGCAATTCGTATGTCGCAAGTAAAAATGAATCATTCATTGACGACTACCTGCTTGCTATTCAAAAAAGTACAAAAAAAGAAATTGCTGCTTTTGCTGCTACGTACTTAGTACCAAGCCTGATGCATAAAGGCTACTTGCTACCAATCGATGAAGAAGACACCAAGCGGCTTGAGCAAATCCACCGTGCATCTGATGCGCTTGAACAAGAAATTTTAGCCAAGCATATACGCACCACTCCCGTAGAACCAGAACGCGTTGCTCACACCATACAAGCGCCTGCGTGTGTGCCTGCAAAACACCCGCAGCCAGAGATATTTAAGCTGAAAAACGGTATAGAAGTTCTGTATCACCACAACCCGCTGGTACCACAAATTGTTGGTGTACTGTGCTTAAAAGCAAGCTATCTTTATGAAGATGCCGCACACAGCGGTGGCTTTGGCATGATGATGCGTGTCATTACCGACAGCACACAAGAACACACCCCTGAACAATTTGCAAAGCTACTTGAAATCAAAGGAATTCATCTAGCCGCTGGGAGCGATAATATCGCAATTCGCTGCCTCAAAGATGATTTTAATGAAGCGCTCGATTTGCTTGCAGGGGTAGTTAAACGCCCATCGCTACGTGCTCATTCAATTGAAAAAATTCGTCAGCAAATGCTCAATGAAATTGAAGAGCTGTGGGACTCCCCTGCCGATTATATTGATCAACTCGCACGAGAGCTTATTTACCAAGAACATCAATATCATAAAAATCCTTCTGGCACCAAAGAGAGCATAGAAAGCATTACCAAGTCGCAACTGCAAAAATTGTGTTCACAATATATATCACCAGATGGCGCTGTAATGGTGATTGTCGGAGACTTACAAGGCATTGATCTTGAAAAAATAATAACGAAAAAATTTGGTGATTGGGAAGGCAAAAAAGTACCCGACATCACATTTGAACCAATGCCAGCATACGAAGCACAAAACATCGTAATCCCTCAACAGCGCGAACAAACCGTACTTGGTTTTGTTGCACCATCTGTCTCGCGCAACCATCCTGATTACAATGCCCTTGCGTTGCTGGATATTGTTTTATCGGGCGGTGCGAGTGGAAGTCCAGCGTCACGGCTATTTGCGCTGCGTGAAAAGACAGGGCTCTTTTACCTGATTGGTGGCTCACTTCTGTATGGTTCGCATAAAGAGCCAGGCATGCGATTTATCAAAACTATTGTAGCGCCAGAAAAAGCTGATCATGCTCAAAACCTGATCCTTGAAACATTTGAACATGTGCGCACACATGGCATCACTGCAGAAGAATTTGAAATGGCAAAAAATGTCTATTTTGCTGCTTCTGTAGAGCTTTTTGAAACAAACGCACAAACAGCACAAACCTTTCTATTTCTCAAAAAGTTGAATCTAAATTTTAATTTATTTGACAAACAGGGAGAAATTCTGTCTATACTAAAATTGGATCAAGTGAATAAGGTAGCCCAGCAATACTGTACAGGGGAGCATATGAGCTTGATCAGCATAGGCAGATCACTAAGTGATAAAGTGTCGGTAAGAAAAGGGAGAGTCAGTTAAAAAAGGAGGCCTAACCATGGCTATCAAAAAAGCTGCTAAAAGAAAAGTAGCAAAAAAAGCAGTTAAAAAAGCTGCTCCTAAACGCAAAGTAGCTAAAAAAGCTGCTAAGCGCCCAGCCGCTAAACGCGTTGTTGCAAAACGTAAAGTTGCTAAAAAAGCTGCTCCTAAAAGAAAAGTAGCTAAAAAAGCAGCTAAGCGCCCAGCCGCTAAGCGTAAAGTAGCTAAAAAAGCCGCTGCACGCAAAATGAAAATGCGCGTAGTTGTTCCTGTAGCTGCTAAGTAATTAGCACTAAGCGAACAGTAAAGGTAAAAAGTGACTCGCTTGTCGGGTCACTTTTTTTTTGCCAGCATGATACAGTATGGGTAATTAATAGTCTTTAACCCTTCAAAGGTAGCAAAATGAAGCGATTTAATGTTTTTGCCATAGTAATTTTTATAGCTGTCCTTGGCGCCACTCTTTTTTTTGGGTACCGCTTTTTAACGCACAAAAAATTACGGAGCAATACCATTGAACGCACGCTTGCTATGATCAAGCCAGACGCCGTTCGTGCAAAAAATACGGGTAAGATTATCGATCGCATAGAACAAGAAGGCTACACCATCATTGATATGAAAAAAGTCACCTTAGACCGAGAGCCGGCAGAACGGCTCTACCAGCACCTCAAAAAAGAATCTTATTTTGCAGGGCTCATTGATTTTATCACGAGTGGGCCCGTGGTAGTGCTCATTCTAGAAAAGATGAATGCTATTGCCGATTGGCGTGATTTGATTGGTGAAGGCAATCCAAAAAAGGCGCGGCAAGATACGCTCCGTCACCAGTTTGGTACTGATATTCGGCATAACGCGGTACATGGATCAAGCTCGCCCGAAGAAGCTGTGCGGGAGATAAAACTGTTTTTTGCTGACCGGATTAAGGCGTAAAGATCACATATTCCCCACACACGGCATAGCGAGAGGGGCCTTCTTCTTGCATATTACCGTGCTTTTCAACCTTTAACAGGTTAATAATAGACTTCTTTCGAAACTAGATTCTAACATCACCCTCCAAATCAATTTTATCTCCCCGCTCATGGTGAGCCTGTCGAACCACGCCCCCTTTAGGGGGTGGAAAAGCGGGGGGCAAAAAGCTCTTTCTTGCCGCTCTTCCACGTCCTGCAGACGCGTCCTTCGACAAGCTCAGGAGGAGCGGCATTGCAAACCCATTTACAGTTTCGAAAGAGATCTATTGATTGCTAGTTTGACAGATTTTTAGAGTTTCAAAAGAGGTCTAATAATTAATCAACCTAAGAAGTGGTGATTTCGTACAAGGAAGTGACGCTGAAATCGATTATCTCATCCAGATTAATGAGCAGGCTGTACCCATTGAAGTTAAAGCAGGTACAAGCCTGCACATTAAAAGTATGCATATGTTTCTGAATTCGCATACTGATGCAACCTCTTACGGTATTCGTTTTTCTGCCAGACTTCACGAGCACACTGCAACATTACACTCATACCCTCTCTATGCAATAGCAAAGCCATTTGATTTCTTCAACCGACAACCCAGTCAACGTTGCAACACGCTCAACAGACATGCCTTCTGCAAGTAGTTTTTTTGCCAACTCCTGCATTGCTTGAGTCTTGCCTTCAGCCATGCCCTGAGCCATGCCCTGAGCCATGCCCTGAGCCATACCCTGAGCCATGCCTTGAGCCATGCCTTCAGCCATGCCTTGAGCCATGCCTTCAGTGAGTGCTTTCTCAGCTTTTTTTATAGCAGCATCAAGCTCTTCTTGCGTTGCCTCTATGGCTTGCTCTTTAAGCATGTTTTTTTCATAAATAGCAACCTCTTGAGCTGACCACGTCATTTTGTTTAATGCCTGGCACGCCTCAGCAAATTCAGCTTTCCTCAGTGCTGCCGGCACTTCATGACAATGATTTATTTCTTTGAGGAGAAATAACCATTTGTCTTCATTAGTTTTTAACTCTTTTTCAGTTTTATTAAATTTTGGCAACTCAACCAGAGCAAGCGTAAGGCCCTTAAAGTCATGCTCATACGAATCTTTATCTAGCATCACGTGTATTGATTTGTATGATTTCTTCTTTGGAAAAACGGTAAACCCCTTAGTAATTGCAAGAACAATTACTGGCTTGAGCTTTGTATACTGGGCACCCTCTTTAAATTGCTCTGCGTATGTTTTTGCCGCATACAAAAACAAGCGGCTATCAAATGATGCTTCATAGGCATTTTGCATTTCAATAATAAACTGCCTGCCTTTTTTATCCGTGCAGTGCACATCCAAAATGGTCTTCTTGGCACCCATTTCCAACCCTTGCCGTTCATTGTTCAAAAATCTAATCGATTCTATACAGGCATCACCCTTGTACTCTAAAATGGCATTTAAAAAGGCTATGGTTACATTTTTGAGGTTTTCCGCCCCAAACAATTTTTTAAATGCTGTATCATACTTGGGGTCCATAAATTCGATCATAGCAATACTCCAAAAAGAACATAATAGACTGTGTTTAGCTTGCAATTACGTAATCTACCATGCATTTGCCCAGCGGCCAAGAACCCTCATGACCACCGCTAATCTATTTCATCTGTAGTGTTTATAACGCGAGCTTTCTTAACTATTGTAATTTGCTCAGCCCAATACTGTTCTTCCTTTGCTGCCTCGCTTACTACTGTATTTAACGTTTCTATTTTTTGTTGAATTTTTTGTCGATTCAAGAGAGCAGATTGATGTCTCGCCAGTGCAGCCTGCGCTGCAGCTTGTGCTTCTTGGTTAGCAGCGTTTTTTGCTTTTGCAGCCATCTGGGCTGCCTTATCGGCTGCCTTCAAGTAATAAGATTTTGCAGCTTTTTCTTCAATCTGAGCTTGGGCTAATTCATTTTCCTTTTGCTTAATTTTGCTAGTAGCTTGGTTAACTAACGCCTTAGCTGCCCTAACCTGACTAGCAAGAAACACCAGGTCATCACTTTTTTCTGCTTCATTAAGGTCTCTTTCACCCTGCAATGCACGTAGTCGTCTTAGCTGTTTATTCACACCGTCGCCCATGCGCGCTTTATGGCTGCTAGCAGATCTCAATTTTTTACGGCTAGCACCAAAAAGGAGCGGCGCTCCGCCAAGCATAACCATACCAAGCACCAACCAAATCATATTCTTTTTCATAAAAATTCCCTTCGTAAACGTTTTTCTTCACATCCACACGCTACACCGCACCCTTATGCCAATTGCTCCTGCTGAAAGCAGCAAGCAAAAGCATAGGTATCGCTTCTTTGAGCCTATAAAAAAATTATTACAAAAAACAAATATTTAAAAAACTGGACTAGGTCTTGTTGAGTTTTTGGCAATCACTCTATTTTTTGCCTAGTTATTGAACTTAGTAGTCGCTCACCCTGAGCTTGTCGAAGGGCGCCCCGTGAGGGGTGGAAGAGCGACCTAAAGCAGTTTTCCCCCGCTTTCCCACCTCCCGCTGGTCGGCGTCGTGAGGCTCTAGTTTAGAAACTTGGAACTCAGCTTAATCCAGAATTTCAAACACAGCTCCTATCCCTTCACCAAAAACTTGAACAACAGCGCCAAGAGTACGAGCAACTACCCCAAGGAAGTTAAAAATTAACTCAACAGGCATTGCAAAAACAGCCTCAAGGATCTCATTTTTCCCTTGTGATGATATACCACCAATTCCTTTAAGCGTCCCCATTTTGCTTTTCGAGCCGTTACCTGATTGTTTCTTCATCTGCTCACTATGACTTTTTTGCAGCTCTTCTCGTCGCCTGATATCGTTATCAACCTTTTCCCTTACCTGTTTTTTTTGTTCTGGCGAAAGGTCTTTAGTTAGTATATTAAATAGATCATTCTTCACGGCTTCTATGTCGAGATTTTCATCCTTGGAACGCTGCAGAAAATTTTGCTTTGCTATCAAAGCAGCTACAATATGAGCAGCACGCTCAGGGGTTTTAAAAAATCTGCCCACACGCGAATTTTCAATAGCTTTCCATGCTTTATTCGCAGCAGCTAGGGCTGTATTTTTCACCGCTACAGCCATACGCGCCATCTTTTTTTTCTGCTGAAGAGTCATCGCTGCAGATTTGCCGGTATGCTCGAATTTTGCTCGGTGTTCGATCAGCTTGGTAAGCTTAGCGGGTTCGCGTACATTAGGATGCCATAAATCATCGTATTCTCTAACTTGTTGTTCAATACTGTCTAAGGTTTTTTTTGCGCTATCCGCTAATTTATCTTTAGCTTCTTTAGTACGAGCAGGGTCAGTTTGTATTGCTGCATTAGCCTTTACCAGCCTTTTATGAGCCTTGCTCGCAGTATTTTCTGCTATGTCTAGTTTTCGCATTAGCTCAAAACCGAATGCCCCTGGCAAGGACCTCTCCGCCGCAAACTGCTCTATCAAAATGCGTAACTCTTCAGCAGCATTCTTTGCTAGTTTTTTCGCAGACTGAAACGAAACTGTATCAGCTTTATCAGCTACCTTAGCAACAAAAGCCTTACTTCTTGCAATAATACCTCGTGGCTTTGGCAGAACCCCCGCTCCATCAGCTACTGTTGCAGCTGGCATTCCCTTTTGTGAGGACGAGTGAACCATACGTGGAGCGGCACCTCCCGGCACATTTTTTGCCGCTTTAACCGCTCCTGCATATGCGGCACTCAGCAGCAACAACAATACTCGCTTATTCATTTCTACCCCCCTTTTTAATCGATATTTCTGCCATCAGCCAATCTAGTTTTCTAGATCGCTACAACAAACCCTCTTGCTTACTTTACAAAAAATACGCCAGGCGCGAGAAGATTATAATAAACAGGGCAGAAGGGATACGATTACCGCACGCGGACTGATGGAAATCTGCCACCACACAAAATTGCTGTAGCCAGTGCAGCATAGCTGCCATTAATGAAGAAGGGCTCCCGCAAATGCAGGAGCCCTTCTCGTTTGGTTATGCAATGTTATTGATTATTCAGCTGGACTCACTCAGTCACTTAAATACCATCAAGAGCAGGCGTAGGAGCCGGTGCCGCAGCAGCACCATCAGCCTCTTGAGTAGGAGGAGCATCAGACGCAGGAGCAGCCGGTTTCTTAGCCGCATCTATCTCCGCAGCAGTCTTGTTCTTATACATCACGCTTGTATCAGTAATACCTGCCTTCACCGCCAGACGACGTATCAAACCACCAACCCCGGTTGCTGCACGTTGATTTTTGCCTGGACCACTTTTTTCAAATTTAACATCTATCTTACTAACGCCTGCTGTTGTAAAATCTTCATCATTTAGTGTTGCTTTCTTGCCTGTTTTTAGCTGTTGCAAGAGTTCTAGCTGCTCTTGCTTCTTACGCAATAGTGCTGTTTCGTTAGCGATCGTGTTCACTGCCGTTAGATTTGCGGAATTTGCCGCTCCCTTTTGGGCAGGGTCCACTAAATCTGAATTTTTGATTAGCGATTGTTGCGCCGTCGACATCCCTTGGATTTGATTTTCTATTTCTTTTTGTTTGTTTGCAAAGTCTTTTGCTGTAAATTTTGAATCGCCAAATAATTGTTGGGTCAATCCATTGACAACATCCTCACGGTCTTGTTTAGCTGCTGATTTCGTTAATGCGGCTTCTTTAGCTCTATCTCGTTCGTTAGCAATCGCTGCTGCCTTGGCTTCTGCAGCATTTTGCGCGGCCTTAGCCTTTTCTTCCGCCGCTTGCGCCTTCTCTGCTTTTGTATTCTTTGCCTTTAAGGCTGCTGTTTTTTCTAGCGCTGATTTAATTGAATCGCTTGCTGATGCTAATCCAGAGATGCTTTGCCTAAATATATTCGCTTGGGTATCCAACTCTGACAGGTTTTGTGATTGCTGTTTTTTTCTTGTATCTAGTGCAGCAATCTCTACTTCCAATTTATTTATTAGGTCTTTATTACCATCTACCGCAGCTTGAGCTTTGGCTTTTTGTTTTGCGTCGATTTGCTGGCCAAGCAAATCAATAGCATTTTTAGTTTTTGTCTGACGAGCCATATTCGTTTTCAAATCTTTTTGTGCCTGACTAATGGAAGCAAGTGCTTCTTTTTCTGCTTGCTTTGTGAATTTAGCAGCAACCTTTATTTCCGCTGATTCGTTTGCTTTTGCTTGGTTGGCTGCAGCCTGGGCATCCTTTAATGTGATCCGTGCTTGCTCAAGCTGCTCTGTCGACCTTTGAATACCAAACATGTTTTTCCCTGCAATCTTCTTCGCCTCATTAAACGCCAGTTGCGCTTGGGAAAGTGCTTGCTGCGCCTGCGTAGCCCTGTCACTTGCAATCTTAAGTCTAGTTTGCTCTTGAGCTTGAGGGGCTAATCGGCCACTTAAAGCACTTACTGAATTCTGCACAGCAGCGCTTCGCATCTTAAGATCTACTGCCTTCTTAGTAAAAAAACCACCAACCCTTATTTTTGCACCAGCCGATGGCGAGGAAGCAGGAGCTGTTGCATTTGTAGACACTTGCGCAGGAGCATCACCCACGAGAGCCGGTGAGCCAAGAGAAGCCCCTTGTTGATTCGTTAGTTTTGGTTTACTAAAAGAGAAAGTATTCTTTATAGCCCTTCCAAAACTCGCTACTCCTGCTCCAATGCCAGTTTTTTGGGGGCCTGCCAATGGCACAGAAGCACCACCCCCGGAACCCCCATTCATAGCTGCTGCAGACGAAACCTGTTGATTAGCAGATACTGCCTGCGAAGCATTTGTTTTCGATTTGAATACATTGCTAAACCCTTTTTTTAATCTATCCATAGCTTCCACCTGCCCCACACTGCCTGCCATCAGGCTCAAAAGCAGCAACCCACTTATTTTATTCTTCATCATCATTCCCTCTCCTCAAAACTACCCCTGCATACACCCCACAGCGGCAAACACTGCCCCCGCTTACGTTTCCGCCTTAGCCCGTGAGCAAAGACGGCTGTACGCACCATTTTTCAATTTCTAGTGTGACAAAAGATGGCTGGCAGGCGCAATAGATTTTGAAAGCCGCCCAGAATTGCTTTGGCCCGGCGAAGAGGATAAACTGGACGGAAGCAAAAATCAGTTTTAGTGGGGAATTAGGGCAAGCAATAATTTTTTGAGGAAGAGCAATGCAAAAAATTTGTCTTACTGAGCAATCATTTAGTGAAATTCGTAAAGCCGGTGGCTTGTATGTCGATAAGACAAAGCATATTTACGACCTTTTTCGTTGGGATAAATATTTTTTCATTGCACGGCCACGCCGCTTTGGCAAATCGCTCCTCTGCTCTACGCTAGCCGAGCTTTTTGCCAATAATCGTGCACTATTTAAAAACACATGGATTGATAACAGTGATTGGCAATGGGATAAGTATCCAGTAATTCATTTGGACATGGGGTTTGCCGTTTCAGCTACTGGCAATACTAATGATATCAGACAAAAACTTACCAACATCCTTTTTGAAATAGCTAAAAAATATGGCGTTGAACTTATTAATACTCCCGACCCTGGTGAAACACTCAGACAGCTCATTACCAATATCAAAGCCAGTACAGGCAAACCGGTGGTCGTTATTATTGATGAATACGACAAACCCTTACTCGATGCAATTGATAAAACAGACAAGTTTCCAGCAATACACGAGGAATTACGGACCTTTTACAGCCCACTAAAATTACTTTCAGCAGAGCTAAAATTTGTATTCATCACGGGTGTTTTTAAGTTTGCTAAAACATCTATTTTTTCCGGGTTCAACAACTTAAAAGACATTACCTTTAGCATTTCTGCAGCTACTCTTTGTGGGTACACAGAGCAAGAAATTAAAACGTTCTTTTCAGCCCACTTAGAGGCACTAGCTAAAAAAAACAATGTTTCGCTGAAAGCAATGATGTTCAAATTGCAGGAGCAATATAATGGCTATACCTTTGGCGTTGATGTCGACACCAAACAGCTGGCTCCTGGTGTTTACAACCCGTTTGCACTCAATTATGCTTTTTCAGAACAACAGTTGCTCCACAAGTGGTTTTCCTCAGGTTCGCCAACTGCTTTAATTAAAAAGCTTGCCGCTGAACAATTTGAAGAGCTTGACCCTCAAGAATTAAGTATAGATTTTGAAACGCTAGACGATTCTTGCAACCCAGGCGATATGACGGCACTCTGCCTCCTTTACTATGCTGGCTACATTACCATCAAACATTATGTCAAAAGCAAAGTCCACCTGGACTTCCCTAGCCTTGAAGTTGCACAAGCATTTGCCAAAAATTTATTGCCCCTATTGCTGCAAAAAGGTGCTTTTGCCACTACACGGCTACTAGACAAGATACGTGATCTCTTTGTGGAACATCGACTCGATGACCTAAAAAACTTGCTCAACGATGCCCTTGCACCAGTTGCCTACCCCACCCTTACTAAACCGCAAAATGATGCACCACAAGAACACTTGTACCAGATTGCTTTTTACTATTTGTTCATCGGCAGTAAAATGCCGACCAGCTTAGAAGACATGACCAATCGAGGCAGAATTGACATTATCGTTCAACTACCAACATCAATTTATGTTTTTGAACTAAAGATGAATGAGCCTGCAGCTGTGGCTATTCAGCAAATCAAAGATAAAGATTATGGTGCAAAATTTAGGCATCACGGTAAAAAGATATATGCTATTGGCATTTCAGTCAGCTCACAAAAGCGATTTGTGCAAGAGCTTGTATGGGAAGAAATACAGTAATTAGCGCTGCTTAAGAACCTGCCGGTAAAATGCCTTAGCAGTACATACTAAGTAGGCGCAATAGATTTTGAAAGCCGCCCAGAATTGCTTTGCCCCAGCGAAGAGAGTAAACTGGACAGAAGCGAAAATCAGTTTTAGTGGGGAATTGAGGAAGAGCAATCCAAAAAATATATGTTACGGAAAAAGATTTTAAAGAGATTCGATCAAAAGATGGCTTGTACGTCGATAAGACCGAGCACATCTACAATCTTTTTAAAGATGATAAATATTTTTTTATAGCCCGTCCCCGCCGATTTGGCAAATCGCTCTTGTGTGCAACACTGGTAGAACTTTTTAAAGGCAACCGTGAAATTTTTAAAGGCCTGTGGATTGATTCTAGCGACTGGCATTGGCAGCAGCATCCTGTTATTCATCTGGACATGAGCAACGCATCATCAAAAACAGCTACCGTTGCGACAATGCATGAGGGCATATGTAACATGCTTCGCCACAATGCCAAAGCGTTAGGAATTACAGAGCTTGGCGGTAGCACCCCAGGCTTTATGCTGGCAGATCTTATTGAAAAAGCAAAAGAAGTCACAGGTCAAAATGTTGTGGTTATTATCGATGAGTATGATAAGCCGATACTAGATGTCATTGACCATAAAGCAAAACATACCGAAATACACGCAGAGTTAAGCGATTTTTACAGCCAGCTAAAACCTGCTGAAAGCTTTTTAAAGTTTGTGCTCATCACAGGAGTATTCAAATTTACTAAAACATCCCTATTTTCAAATCTCAACAATTTAAAAGATATTACTTTCAGCCCAAAAGCAGGTGCCGTTGTGGGCTATACCGAGCAGGAAGTTAGAGCATTTTTTGCAGAGCATTTGGCAGCGTTGGCAGCAAAAAATAAGATGTCAGTTGATGATATGATGGTTAAATTACGTGAACAATATAATGGATACGCATTTGGTGTTGATCTAGACACTGGTGAATTTTCCAACAGGGTATATAATTCTTACGGCCTTAATTACGTGTTTGCTGAACAACAACAACTTAAGAAATGGTTTGAATCAGGTTCACCGACCTCCTTAATTAAAAAGCTTGCTGCAAATAATTTTGCCGATCTCGATTCATCAAATCTATCTATGCCATTTGCAACATTAGATAGGTCATGCACTCCCCAAGATCTTGGCACTACCAACACTTTTGCAAGTGAAGAGCATAACGACGGAGACATCGCTTCTTTAACACTCCTCTACTACGCTGGCTACCTCACCTTGCAGCAGTATCATGACCAAGACATTTTTCTTGGGTTTCCAAATCAGGAGATAGCAACAGAATTTTCTAGCGCGCTGCTCCCCCTCCTCCTTAATCAACGCAGCACCACGATGATTAAGATCATGCGCAAGATTTAAATGAGCTAAAAGAGCTGCTCAATGATGCCCTTTCACCTGTTTCATACCACACCCTTAAAAAGCCAAGCAAAAAAGCAACAACTGCCATTCCTCAAGAACATTTTTACCATTTTGGGTTCTATTTCTTATTTTCTGGCAGCAATCTAAAAACTACTTTAGAAGATGCCAGCCTTGGGGGGCGCGTTGACCTGACCGTTGAACTAGCAGATGTTGTGTATTTATTTGAATTTAAAATGGATGAGCCTGCAGCCGATGGTATTAAACAAATTAAAGAAACGCAATACAACCGTAAGTTCAAACACTCAGAAAAAAAAGTATACGCAATCGGCGTTTCAGTCAGCTCCAAAAAGCGCTTTGTCAAAGAGCTTGTATGGGAGGCTCTCTAAAACCGCTCTCCTCAAAACTACCCCTGCATACACCCCACAGCGGCAAACACTGTTCCTGTTTACCCTGAGTGGAATTCAAAATTACTTATGGTTTCAAAAGAGGGCTACTATAATTAGATCTCTTTCGAAACTGTAAATGGGGTTACAACGCCGCTCCTCCTGAGCTTGTCGAAATACAGAACGCAAGTTCTGAACGACGCGTCCGCAGGACGTGGAAGAGCGGCAATAAAGAG
>CAIKAH010000053.1 GCA_903825355.1 uncultured bacterium
CCTACTATTTGCAGCATTTGAAGCAATGGCACACCACTGCCAACTAAAGTTGTGCCAGTGCGCGTAATTCGGGCCATGTATACCTTCATAAATAATGGGCCAATAAGGGGTGCGCGCATTTTAAAGCGGTCAAAAAAACGCTTGCCCCCAATAGAATGCGCCCATCGATTACTAAAGAATATAATTAAAATAATTGCAATAATCACAATCCACCAAAAATCTCTAGCAAAGTGAGATACTGCTAGTAATATTTTTGTAATGACTGGCAAGTTAGCACCTGGTAAATCTTTATAAATCTGCTCAACTTGTGGCATGACAGTTATTACCATAAAACCTACTACGGCGGTCATAACTGCTATTACAACAACAGGATAAACCATAGCACCACGAATTTTACTCATTATTTCAGCATCTTTTTCTTGTTGGTCAGCAATACGCACTAGAGCTTTATCTAAGGTTCCAGAAACTTCACCAGCCGCAACAAGACTTACAAACACTTCGTTAAAGACTTTTGGATATCGCGATAATGATGCAGAAAAAGAACTGCCGGCTTCAACATCTGAAATAATTCTACCAATTACAATTTGTAGTGATTTGTTTTGTGTTTGACCCTGAACATTGCGTAATGACTGGACTAGTGGTAAACCAGCATTTATGAGCGTAGAAAGTTGCCTAGAAAATAGTACTTTATCTTTGCTTGCAATGCGATTTTTGAAGCGTTCGAAAGGATTGCTATCACCTGTTTGGGCTTTGATAGAGACCGGCACAAGGCCTTGGGCTTTAATAAGTTTGGCAGCAGATTGTTCACTGTCTGCTTGCACTTCGGAGCGAATTTTTTCTCCCGTTTTAGTATTTCTTGCCTCTACCTTAAAAGCAATCATTGCCTAGCCCCTCATTAATCTGTCTAATTCATCTTGATCAACTGCATAGTTACGTGCCTCGTCGTAACTTACGGTACCACCATGGATGAGAGAAACGAGTGTTTTATCCATTGATTGCATACCAAACTCAGAACCTGTCTGTATTACAGCCTCTAATTGATGTGACTTGCCTTCTCTGATGATATTTCTGACTGCCGGCGTTGCAATCAGCACCTCTGCAGCAGCGACTCGCCCACCACCAATAGTTGGAATCAAGCGTTGTGAGCAAATTGCCATTAATATATTTGATAGCTGTGCACGAATTTGTGGTTGCTGATGTGGTGGAAAAACATCAATCATGCGGTCAATACTTTGTGAAGCAGAGTTAGTATGAAGCGTTGCGAATACAAGATGGCCAGTTTCTGCAATGGTGATAGCCGATGCAATTGTTTCAAGGTCTCGCATTTCTCCAATGAGTACTACGTCTGGATCCTCTCGTAGGGCGCTTCTCAATGCTGCAGAGAATGAATACGTATCATAATGGACTTCTCTTTGTACAACAACTGATTTTTTTGATTTATGTGTATACTCTATTGGGTCTTCAATGGTTATGATATGCTCAGCCCGCTCTGTATTGATTTTATCAACCAATGCTGCCAAGGTTGTTGATTTA
>CAIKAH010000054.1 GCA_903825355.1 uncultured bacterium
AGACATTCAGAGTGTTGTGTAGGCTCTTACGCAAGCGCTTCAGCACCGCAGGGATTCCTCCGGCGTACTCCAGGTCCTCCATGTAGTGAGGGCCGGCCGGCTCGATGCTGGCGATATGCGGCGTCTTCTTGCTGATATCATCAAACCGCCTAAAGGAGCAGATCAAAAAAGCTTGGTAACAGAAGGGGGCTACAAAGTTTTTGAAGATGTAGTCATAGCAGCAGAACAAGATGATGATGGAACCTCTGGAAAACGAGGAAGTGGTAATCGTTTAGTGGTCGCAGCTAATGCCGAAGATTGGCGCCGCTTGGAACAATTTATTGATAAGTTAGATAAACCTCAACCACAAGTGGCTATCGAAGTAATGATAGTAGATGTCACGCTGCAGCAAATCAAAAATTTGGGGACACAGGTTTTTAACCTTAAGGGTAAATCCCCTGGAGCTGGCGTTAATATGGAATTCTTAAATCTTAGTGAAGACTCAATACTACAACAGTCACCCGCCGCTCAGCCTGAATCCCCTTCAACGCATCCAACGTATATGGAAATACCGAAAGGATCGATCGATTCGTCTACCTTTGTAACGCTGGGCAAAGCTGGAACAGGAACCAGTCCGGGCAACATTTGGGGATTGATCCGCGCAACATGGGGAATTACCAATTCTCAAGTGGTCTCACAACCATACCAAGTGGTAAACAATAACCAAACATGCACAGTTGATATTAAAAACTCGCGCAGAGCAGCAGGCGATATTGAATTCAGCAAAACAAACAATGCTTTACAAAAATATACGGATGTCTCGGCAGCAACCACAGTTACTATTACACCATGCATTAATTTAGCCGGCAACATCGATCTGACTATTGATGTTGCTGCCGATGGCTTTATAGAAGGCTCTATTGCAAATACCTTTACAAATCATATCACTACTAAAACATCCATGGCAACCGGCGAAGTATTGGTGATTGGTGGCTTAAAAAAAAGTAATATCAGTGAAAAAACATTTAAGACGCCACTACTGAGCGAAATACCTATCTTGGGGAACTTATTCAAATCAAAAGAAAAACGAAAAGATGAAAGCAATCTCTTCGTTTTTATAAGACCAAGCGTCATGAAGCCACAACTAGATGGCCTGCCAGATGAATATACTCAACTCAAATTGGACTACGCTAAATATCAAATAATGAAATCAGACTCCTATGTAAAAGACAGGGATCCGATTCAGCGCTTTTATTTCCAGCCAGCGCATCAAACCATTAAAAGTAAATTAGCAGATGCTGCCAACGGTATTTTGCGCCCTATTGATGACTTTACGTATGGCCGCTCGCGCCCAAAATCAGTTAATCTTAGTCTAGACCCTTACTTTAAGGTAACTGAGTCGCTAGAAAAGGCGAAGCGTGAACGATTACTAGTAAGAGCGCATACCAAAAAATTAACTACTCACCAAGGTTACCGCCATAGTGCTTAACTAATAGATCTCTCTTGAAAACAATATATGCTTAAAAATGGTTTTAACAGGCAGCGTTTTTCTCATCACCGCTCCTACCAGGGATGAAAAGAGGAGCAGACAAACCGTTTGAATTAATCAGGTTTCAAAAGAGGACTAATGCTTAAAGTCAGCATCGTAGCTGTTTGATTGGCATGCTTTTCGGCAAAACGAGTAAATTATTTCATACGCTTCCTGTGCTGTATCTACTACAGAGATGATATCTTTATCTTCTTTGCTAATCATTTCAGCGGCAAGCATACGCGAATCAATCCACTCCATCAGAGGCCCCCAATAATCACGGCATACAAGGACAATAGGGATTTTTTTCATACGACTACATTGCACCAGAGTGGTAATTTCAAATAACTCATCGAGTGTCCCAAAACCACCAGGAAATACAACAAACCCGACTGAGTAACGAACTAGTAGCCACTTGCGTGCAAAAAAGTGCGCCATAACAATATTTTCTTGAACGTAAGGATTTGCTTTTTCTTTGTTAAGCCGGACCAAGCTAATACCAACTGAAAGAAGACGATTTCGACATGCTTTATCGTTAAGGTCACACTCACTTATACTATCCATAGCTCCCTCATTAGCTGCTTCCATTATCCCAGGCCCTCCGCCGGTAATAATTGAAAAACCCCTTACAGCTAACATTTTGGCTAATTCTCTTGTGGTTTGAGCAAAGGGCGACCCTGATTGAATACGTGCGCTACCAAAAATGGTGATGGCCGGTTGAGGAAAGCGCGTTAGCTTCCACATGCCAACAAGCAACCGCCAGGTTGTTTCGCTAAGACTGCGTAAAAACTTAAAATACTCTTTAAATCGAGCACTTAGCACTACTTCCCCTTCCCCCAAGAATAACTATTTTATACAAGCTTTTCCAAAGATCTTTCTAAATCAGCATTGTCATAAACCAAGGATGCGATTGCTTCACAAAACGCTACTGCCTGTTGCGGCGACTTTTGGTATATATTCCGCCCAACAGCAGCACCGGCTGCCTTGCCTTCATGTAACTGCGCATGCAGCGACGTCAAAAAGGCTTTTGCGTCAATAGATGAACCCCCTGAACAGACGACGCCTGTGTTTCCTGCGGCTGTGGTTGCTTGGAGCAGCGCGCCGGGTAAAGACTCGCCGTCTTCATCAATCGGTGGATTTACTTTCACAAAGTCAGCCCCAAGTGCGTGTGCCACCCCAGCAGCGCCAGCAATAATAGCTTCTGAGCGTTCTTGTTTTACCGCTTTTCCTCGTGGATACATCCAAAGCACACACATAAGACCCTGTGCATGAGAATCAAGCACCAGTCGAGCAGCTTGTGCCAACATCTGCCCTTCATAACGGCTTCCCAAATAAACGGTCATACCAGCACCAATAATATTAAGGCTATGGCCATCACGCATATGTACTACATCGGCAATGGACGTGAGCTGATAACTTATTGGATCATCATGCTCTAGGGCAGCAATATTGGTCTTAGCATTCATTTTTACTAAATACGGTATTTCCTTGTATCGACAGCCATATCGTGCAATTAATCCAAGCTGTGTTGCAAACACTCCGATGCGAGACGTGCTTGCAATCTTAAAAAGATATTCTGGGTCTTCTGCTTCGGGCGCGCACCCTTGAAAATCGACATTGAGATGCTCAATTTTTTGGTCACCCGCAAATAAAAAGAGGCGATTAGTACCGTGTGTAGCTTTTGCTATATTTTGCTTATACAGCTTTTCCATTGTTTTTGGCACGCTACATGGTATTACCATCTTCCACTCTCCTTTTATCTTTTTTAGTGTTCAAGCAAGCCTGAAAAAACGAGCTGTGCTGTTGCCTGGAGGCTAATGATCCCGTCGTTCATCCATGCAATAACACTGCCACCCGGCATGGTGATGCTTATTTTTTCATGATCGTTGATACTGCCCAGCGAGTGCAATAATCCAGTAAAAGCTGCAGCTCCTGAGCTGCACGCAAGCGTAATCCCAGAGCCCCGCTCAAAAACAGTGATGCCATACGATTTTACGACATCAAGGATGACCGGCTCAGAATACTGCCAGAAAAATTCGACATTTGTTTTTTGTGGAAATAATTCGTGGGATTCTATCGCTTTGCCGTGCTGAGCAAGCCACTCAAGCGTTACTTGTTGGTCAATAAAAAAATGTGGATTACCAACCGAAACCATTGTGCCTGAAAAGGTCCCTGCCGCAGTTGTTACCGTTTGCTCGCCAAGCATCGTTGCGCTGCCAATACGTGTTGTAATCGTGCGTGTGCCACTTGGCTCTTGGTGCACAATGCAATCGATCATGCGTTCACCCAATTTAATCTGAAATTCATGACCATCTGCTCTTCCACCCCTAACGGGGCGTCCTTCGACAAGCTCAGGAGGAGCGGGCGCATAATATTCCGTAAAAAGATAGTCTGCAACACAACGCAAGCCATTCAAACAGCTCTCAGCTTTGCTGCCATCGGCATTATAAATGGTCACTACAGGAAAACCAAATTCCTGATGGCTGGTGATAACGAGCACGCCATCAGCACCAACCCCAAAATGACGGTCACACAAACGCTGCACGACAGAGCTAAAATGGCCCCCACTCAATTCTACCTGTACAAATAGTGCTGGTTTTTTATACCAATCAAAAATAATAAAATCATTACCAAGCGATTGGTATTTTACAAACTGTTTTAACAGCGACACAAGAATCCTATTTTGCTTCAGCGGGCATACGCACGACGCCATGCTCCAGAGCGGCTTCAACACTTTTAACGTTTTTTACTTCATCAGCAAATACCTTGCTCAGGTAGTTACGACCAGAGTCGCCAAACATTACCACCATTACATCATCTTCAGTCATTGTTTTTGCTTGCTGAAGAGCAACGTGCATCACAGCACCAGAGCTAAGACCCACCAGATAGCCGTGCTCCATCGCCAAGCGCTTAGTCATAGCAAAAGCATCACCATCTTGAATAGGCACGATAACGTCAAATGCCGTTGCATCAAAAGTATCGCTGATAACATCGATGCCAATCCCTTCTACCATGTAAGCTTTTGGATCATTAGGGGACGAATACAACGAAGTAGCAGCGTCAACACCAATAACTTTTACCGCTGGATTTTGATCTTTGAGGTAGCGTCCTGCGCCCGAGATGACGCCACAGCTGCCAGCAGCACAGATAAAGTGCGTAATTTTACCCTCAGTCTGCTCCCAGATTTCTGGGCCTGTGCTCAAATAATGTGCGCGGGGGTTTTCTTTGTTGAAATATTGATTAGGCATAAATGCGCCTGGAATGCTTCGTGCTAAATTTTCGGTAAATGTATGATAGTTGCGAGGATCATCGTGCGAATCAGTATTTGGACACATATAAACTTCTGCCCCATAGGCGCGCAATACCGCTACTTTTTCAGGAGCCGTGCGATCAGGAACCACAATGATAACGCGATACCCTTTTACTTTGCCAATCATCGCAAGCGAGATGCCCTGACTACCAGAACTTGCTTCGACAATAGTACCGCCTGGCTTAAGTTGTCCTGTGCGTTCGGCTACTTCAATCATATGCAATGCTGTTCGGTCTTTTAAGCTGCCCCCAGGATTGAGCATTTCTAGCTTTGCTAAAATGGTTGGCTTTACAGCAAAGTCCAAGCGCATAAGCGGCGTATTGCCTATACTGCCCAAAATATTTTTAAATTTATTCCTGATAGCCATGTTTAAAATCCTTTTAGGTTGCACATTGCACAGATTATGCGCACTATTCTACCTACTTTTGGATTCCCTTGCCATCTTTTTACTTATTTTTCACTACTTTTCACGCTGCCATACAGCCTAAAAAAAGGCCCTCATTATGATAGCTCAGGTTTTTTTTGTAAATCAAAAACATAGCCCTGGGCAATACAGTACTCCATCAAATAAAGAAAGGCTTGTTCGTTGCCCACCGGAACAAAAAACTCAAAGAGATTGGTAATCTTATCAACCGTGCGTTCAAAACAGAGATGGTCTTCGTTGCGTAACATACCAACAACAAACCAGATTTTTTCACGATCAAGATACGCTTGATAATATTCACATTTCATACGCATACATCCTGATATTAAGTATACTTTAAATTATCCGCAGAGTACTTTAGCGTACTTATCGTATTTTGTACAAAACTCCTATTAATCAGCTACTTTAGGCAACTGGCGGGGTTGGCGGCACCACCGGCGCTGTATCTGATGGAACTGCTGGCACTGGAACCGGTGGAACAGTAGAGGCAGCTGATACTGGCGCAACTGGCGCCGGAACTGGCGAGGTAACTTCCGCAGCCACCACTGTTGCATCAGGAGTAGGAGTTGATGGCGTCGGCAAAACAGGCGTTGTTGCAGGCGCAACGGCTGGAGTCTCTGAGGAAACCCCTTTGGCAGGCGTGGTTGGCACTGGCAGCGTAGAAACATCCGGAGCAGCCACAACAGGAGCAGATGCAGGGCTTACCACGGGAGCGCTCGACGTGGTATTAGAAGCAACAGCCTGGTCAAATGCCGATTTAAAATTCCCAAGTGCTGTTTGCGCATCAGCAATACGCGTTCTAACCGCGTCTCGTGAGGTAAACTCACTTGAAGCCAATAGGTTTAAAAAGGGGTCTTTCAACATAGTCTTTAACTGTGCAACTAGACTCGCCCCCAAATCAGTAGAAAGTGATCCATGCACGTTACCGACGTACATTGCTACTACTACAGATAGCATGATTGCCATGCCTTTACTTACCGTATTCTTCATTTTCCCGCCTCCATTTATTTTTACAAATAAGAAATATTCTACTTACATTGTAGACAGCATCCACTTTTAAAGTCAATAATAATAATGCTATCGTACAAGATAGATACACTTACTGCTGATAACCAGAACCCCTCGCTTGCGCTTTAGAAACCTAATAGCTCCGCGATCCAAAGCAAACGATTATATTTTGCAACACGCTCGCCTCGCACCGGAGCACCAGTCTTGATCTGTCCGGCAGCAGTCCCTACTGCTAAATCAGCTATAAAATCGTCATTTGTCTCACCCGAACGATGAGAAATAATCGTTGCAAGGTTATTTGCTTGACACACCTTGATGGCATCAACAGTGCGAGAAACAGTGCCTATTTGGTTTGGTTTAATAAGTACTGCATTCATAGCTTGTTCCGCTATTCCATGCTCAATCCGATGTGTATTGGTTACGAGCAGGTCATCTCCCACTAACTGAAGCCCTTTCATCTCCTGCATAAGCAGTTGCCAACCCTGCCAGTCATCTTCTGCTAGGCCATCTTCAATAGAAATGAGCCCAAAACGCTCTACTAAATCCTTATAAACCTTAATCAGCTCTGCTGCAGTAAGCTGATTGCCATGCAGGTAATAACGATCATGTTCGGGACTGTAAAAATGCGTTGCAGCAACATCAAGCCCAAACGATATGCTCTCCGCCCCCCAAGAAAATTGCTCAGCCGTACGCTGCAACAACCCAAACACTTGTTCTTCTGCCAACACTCCCTTGTCAGTAAATAAAGGCACAAAACCTCCTTCATCACCAATCGCTGTACCGAATCTGTCAACATGGAGCACTTGCTGTAACTTATGGTAAAAATCATCTACACAAGCCAAGCTTTGCGCAAAATCAGATTGCTGAGGAATCGCCAAAAACTCCTGAAAAACCAGATCTCCCTCCGCATGCATACCGCCATTGATGACATTAAACATACATCGAGGTAGCGTAGCGGCAGAAAACCGCCATAAGGAATTAATAAACTCAAACAACTCTACCCCTTCCATCCACGCTTGTGCACGAACAACAGCAATGCTCACGGCCAGCATTGCATTAGCACCCAGTGCCGCACAATTAGGCGTTCCATCCAGTGCAATCAACTCCTTGTCCATGGTTATTATATCAGGAGACTTCCCCAGCAACACCGCTGGTGCAATGACCTGCTTAATATGCCTAACGGCAATTAGTACGCCTTTACCGCCGTAAACTGCAGCATCATGGTCGCGCAACTCACGCGCTTCATGCCTGCCTGTAGATGCCCCACTAGGAACACTAGCAGCTACCATCGTGCCATCTGATAATGTTAGCCGACATTCCACTGTAGGATTACCCCGAGAATCAAGAATTTGAAAAGCGTCAACATTCACAATTTGCATGAAAACCTCGTAATAATGAGCCTTATTTTACAAACAACCTTACCCATGATATTTTTTGCGAATGATTTTATTACTTATTATTGCTCTGTTTTGCATTATAGCAGCCGGGTGCCTCATGTTCGCTTTGCCTTGCTACCAAGATGCACAAAAACGGCACACCAGAGCGACAGCACTCGCTGTTGGTATCCGTGTCAAAACCTATGCAGGCGATGTAGGGACTATACGAGCCATAAAAGAGCAAAAACTCACCATTTTCTTTGATGATGGCAATCGCAAAATTGTACCTCCTGAGCACATAGCAGCAATTATTCATGACTAACATAGCCACCCCACACCCATCACTGCTACTCTTAATAGCTTTTGTTAGCGGACTAGCGCTTCACCTCCGGCTTGAGCCGATTAGCGCTTTTTTTATGCTAATCGGAGTCTATTTTTTGGTAGCAACATTTTTATGGCGAAACTCTCACGCAAACATTATCCTAGCAAGCCTGCTCGCCTGCTGCGCTGGCTATTTATTATCATCCTATCATCAAATAGCCTGGAGGGAAAAACAGTCAGCGTTAATGAATGCCCCTTTTGATGTACAGGGATACGTGAGCGACGTAGTACCACTTGCATCACGGCCTTACTTGGCGGCAGTCCACGTTACTATACAAAGGCTAGAGCAGCCAAACAATACTTGTAAATACACCAACAACATATTACTGCATTACATGCCCTGCAAGCACGCCCCACCCGTCGGCTCATTTGCAACATTCACGCAAATAAAACCATTAAAGAAAGTGCCTGACGGAGACATTGCTCAATATTTACGCAAAAACAATATCATTCATCAACTTTTCAGTAAAAGCGATATGGCATCGCATCTGTACGCTACAGGCCCCCTTGCAACATCATTACTCACGCGCTTCAGGCAATGGATATGCACAGTACGAGAACATTTTTACCAGCACATTACTACAACGCTTTCACCTATCAGTAAAATTTATGTTGGATTAATGTTTTTTGGCAACAAACAACCAGATAGTGATGAAACACGCACGCTTTTTTGCCGCTGGGGACTAGCACATTTTTTAGCGCGCTCGGGACTGCATATTGTTATTTTTGTACTGCTTGTTTCTGCAATTCTCCGTAGTGTACCAGTCCATGCCACACTAAAAGAGGTACTACTTTTTATTATTTGCCTAATCTATGACGCACTAAGCTGGTCTACTGTTTCCTTTTTGCGCGCCTGGTTGATTGCGCTGTTGGTAATTATGCGCAGCTTGCTTTTTAGGCACACATCGTATCTGCACCTGCTGAGCCTCAGCTGTATTATTATTTTAGCCAACAACCCAGTCCACCTAACTAGCCTTGATTTTCAACTCACCTATAGCCTTACCTTTACACTCGCACTACTTGGCAATCTTTTTGCGGTCCCTTCACAGTCCCAGTAAACCCCTAAAATCTTGCATACACAGGGGCCAATCAATACCCTCAAGAATAATAAATATGTCCTACTTTTTAACTGGGGAGTTACGAATGATTATCTGTGCGTCTCTACAAATATGCGTCGCTTTGTTTATAGTGTTGTCATCATTGATTAACATCAGCAAAGCACAAAGCATGCCTCGCGAATGGAATTTTATGTCTTACATGGCAAACAACAACAACCTCAATCGCTACGGCATAACTAATTTCCGCCAAATGGTTCAGAGCGGTTCGAATGCTCATGTAAATGTATTGCTGCAAATGGACACCCTAGGACGAAAAGAAATTGCTCGTTTTTTCTTGAGTAAAGACAATCCCGTATTATTAGAAACTCACAGCAATACACAAATTAGCTACAGCGGCACCACCGCTAATTTTATTGATTTTACTCAGTGGGCGATCAGCAATTTTCCTGCAGCAAAAAACTGTATGGTGTTATGGAACCATGGCTCTGGCATAAAAGATCCAAATATTTGGGGAAGAGCCTTCGATCATTGGCGCGACAACCTATTCGTTTTAAATAAAAAAACAGGACTCCTTGAGCTTGACCGTAGCCAAGATAAAAAAGATGCTATTAAACAACTAGAAGAGCGTGGGATTGCTTTTAATGACGCAGCAGCTGCGTATTTAACAAATGAAGACCTCAAAGCAAGTTTAGAATTTACCTGTTTTTCTATGTTAGGCGGCAACAAGATTGATGTGCTCGCTATGGATGCGTGCCATATGGCAATGGTTGAAGTAGCATCACAGATTAAAACAGCCGTAAAGGTTATGGTGGCTTCTGAGGAAGTAGAGCCAGGTAGTGGCTACAATTATGGTCCAGCGCTTGCCATTTTTAGCCAAGCAGGAATCGATCCCTTTACGCTGGGCAGACACTTGGTTGGGGCTTACCATGGAGAATATCACAGCACGCTAGGTGATTACACGCAATCCGCTGTTGACCTTTCTTGTTGTAATGCACTTGAGACTAATCTTTCTACTTTAGCAAACAACCTTACCGCACTCATGGGCATTGATGGGCAAGTTGGCTTTAGAATGCTCCGTGAAATTCGTTTTAATCGCAGCTTAACTACTGAGTTTTATGATAGTGACTACATCGATCTTGGTCATTTCTATAAATCGCTTATTGCTCGTGCAAAAGCTTTTTTAAGCACGGGCAAGTTTAATTTCGGATTCAATTTTAGTTTTGGCAGCAACACGCACAAACGCTTTATTGATACATGGAATGCTATTGGTCAGGCTGCAAACGAGGGGCTTCTTATTCTTGATCAGATGATTTTGGCAAACGCTGTCGGCAGAAATTTAAAACATGCCACCGGCCTTTCCATCTACTTTCCAATTACTAGCGTACATAGCTCATATGCTCGCACTGAGTTTGCAAAAAACACGACTTGGCCGGTATTTATTGAAACCTTTATTAATATGCGGTTTGGCGGCCGAGACGAAATTCACGCAACCAACCATGCAATAAATGAATTTTTGGATACATCGGTAGAAAGAGTTGAACCTGCCTGAGGGGCGCCGATAATAGCATAGTTGCAAAATGAAAAGAGAAAGGTAAGCTGTGAGCAATAGTTTACCCTTCTCTTTGTCTCAGGAACACATCATAGAAGACAAACTAAAACAGCTAGATACTCTAATAAACAGACACCCTTACCACCTTATTTTTATGAGTATTTCATGAACCCTGAAGAGCTAAATAAAAAACGTGTACAATACATAACATTTCTAAAAAAACAACCAAAGGGATTTGTCTATTGTGATAACGAACCGGCACAAACAATGCAAGTAAAACCAGCACTCAACAAAACAGAACAATTAAAAAGCCTGAATTGCAAATATGTTGACTGTACGGCCTGCCCACTGGGCACCCAAGGGCGCACTCAAGTAGTCTTCGGCAAAGGCTCACCCCAAACTTCACTTATGTTCGTTGGTGAAGGCCCTGGCCGCGATGAAGACACGCAAGGAGCCCCCTTTGTTGGACGTTCCGGCAAATTGCTTACCCAAATTATTGAAGCAATGGGATTAACACGTGATGATGTTTATATTTCTAATGTCGTCAAATGCCGTCCACCAGAAAATCGCACCCCTTTGCCAAATGAAAGCAGCACGTGTAAAAATTTGTTACTGCTGAAAGAAATTGATATCGTAAAGCCAAAAATTATTTGTACACTTGGGTCAACAGCAACCAAAGCACTACTTGGCGATGAGCTAAAAATTACAGCCACACGAGGCATGTTCGTGGAATGGCGCAATGTACTTGTGTTACCTACGTATCACCCTGCCTACCTACTGCGCAACCCAGCAGAAAAGCGCACTGTCTGGGAAGATATGAAAAAAATTATGGCCAAGCTGGAAGAACTGCAAAGCAACGAAGAATAGCCTGGAGCAAGGGATATAGAAGCAGTCAAACAGACGTTAAGAGCTTTACGCTTGATATCCCACATTGGCTAAAAAAGCATCGCGCATTTCTTGCAATTTTCCTGGATCATTAAAAAAACTACCGCACATTACTTGGCACTTTCTTGTTGGATGATCCGCAAATAGCTCCATGCCATTTTTCATAACTGAAAGAGCCACTCCAAAACGGTCAACAACATTGGATATACAAACGCTTGATTGCGCACCAAGGCTGCCAGAGGCTTCAATAACTTGACCATTGCCTAAATACATCAATACGTGTCTCATTCCTCCAGCAACCAACGGCTTGAAGTAAATTATATCCCCAGGCTGCATAGCCGCGGGTTCAAGTGATTGCATACAAACACCCTGCGATCCAGCATTGCGTGGGACAGTCAACCCTACACTATGCATAACAAGATGAATCAAACCCGAACAATCAACGCTTGTGGGAACCTCTAGCTCTATTCCTGGCACTGGCGTGAAATCGCCAACAAAAGGGCTGCGGCCTCCCCAGCAGTAAGGCATACCCAAAAAATTTAATGCATTAGCACAAACCACAGCGCGTAATTCGCCAACACTTTCTAGCTGTGGGGTAATGACACGCACATCACGCTTATCAACCATGGCGACCGTACCATTAGATTGCGTAAACGCTACTTGATCACCTACTGAGTATAACTTGTTATGCTGCAAAACTGAACCAAAGACAGCTTGCGTACCATTAGAGCGACGTCCAGCATATATTTTAGTAGCCAGCGCTTGGACGACCATAATGGTATTAAACGTTTGCTTGCCACACGGCACAACATGGTCTTTATTAATGTATCCTTCCCCTGGCCTGCCTTCTGCATCGGGTTGAGAAGGAATAGCAACATGCAGCATTCCCGCATTGCGACAGCCTACCAAATCAATGACACGCTCATGCAGTACTAATTGAGAGTCATGTTCCTTTAAAGCTACAGCGGCCGACTCAGTTGGCCACCCCCATGCTGGATAAGTAAATGGGCCAAACGTTTCCCACGGCACTGTCCATATGCTAGTAATTGGTACATTCACCTGGTGCCATTCTCCCTCAGCGGACGCACTACCAAAAAGCATTACTGCTACCAGCGCTATAAAAAACATACGCTTCCTCTTTTTCTTGAAGCCACTATTACAATGAAAGCAAATTGGACTGCACGGCTTGAGACATAATAGAACTAGCGTCACTCACCCACGACTTCTTTAGCCGCTCTTAGTTGCACCTGCTCTGCCGCACCATAAGCAATAGGAGCCGACTCCTTTGCAAAAAAACTACCAATTAAACCAACCGCTAAAACCATCCCTAGGGAAAGCAACATATTTCTCCTTTTAACATTCTCTATGCCAACCAATAAAGCATGTGGTATCTGAATTGCCACTAAGATAAACAGGGGTTTTAATCATGACAAGAAAAACTTGTTTTGCAGAATATCTTTTGCTTGTATGCAAAAGATATATTTTTTCAAGCTGTATTTATAGCCTTAATTGTATATCAAATAGGAATTTTATTTCCTGTATAATACTCATTGAAATTGTGGATAACCTGTGGATAACTTGTTGATAAGTTGTTAATAAGTTTTTTATAACCTACTAAAACAACCATTAAGTCTTTGTTTAGTAAAAATTATTTTTCAAACAGCCTTCCCAATAAAGGTTTTGACAGAGTGACCCAAGTTGTCAACAAGTTGTCAACAAGTTATCCACAGGTTATCCACAATTATTTTTAAAGCAAAAACAGCT
>CAIKAH010000055.1 GCA_903825355.1 uncultured bacterium
AAGGACATTCGCTTGCTGCTTAAGAATATTTGCACGCGAAAAATCTATAGCTTGTTTCAATATTTCAACCTCAATCTTATCTGCTTCCAGCATAGCCTCTTCTGCTGTTGCACAAAAGCTTACTTGCGCTGCGCCAAGCATCACAATCAACAATACTACGCCACGACCAATAAAATTGCTCACGAAAACCCCTCGCATTTAGATAATTAAACCAACCATTACCCTTTCGATTTTAAGACAGTACTTAAAAATAAACAAATGGCCCCCTAGTGCCAGTTTTGACTGTTTGCAATAGAAAAAATACAAGCAACTGAATTATTTCAGACTGCACTAGTTAAAACATAGACTACCCTTACCATGAGGGCATCAGAACAGGAGGATGCATAATCCTAGGCGCTAGAGCGTTTATATTGCTCGTAAAAATCAGGCGTCGATTGCTCAGCTTCGAATCACTCCTGCTGATGAGAGCCAGGAAGATAGCTCCTTAGGAGATCAATAATAGTTTGGTCTAAGCCAGGCTGTAAGAGCATTGTTGCGTTAGGACGCTCTCCGCGCTCGAGTGCTGCCTGAATAGCTGCAATATCCCGCGCCGCCACCGCTGCAGCAAGTGAACAAGGGCGAAGGAACTCTGGCATATGAAGTAAAGGAGCACTACGTGGTCGCCGTGCGGCAAGAAGCGGCGGTGATGATGGCTCTTGTAAAGCCGCTACTCCCTCATTACATTGCTGCGCAGTCTCGTTAATTGCTAAAAGGAGCAACTCTCTGACTTCATCGGATGAAGCCGGAACCCCCTGATTTCCTTCAGAGATGGTGAGCTGCTCCAGACGACAAGCATTATTGCCTTCTGAAGCAAGTAACGCTCCTGTGATAGTTAAAAAAACAAATACCAAACTGTTTTTTGCGGAAATAAGCATGATGGCTCCTTCGTGGTGTAGCATTTTTCTATACAACTAACACTCTCGCATTTTATAAAAGTGCTTTCTAAGTTGTTAAAAAGATGAATTCAAGATACTCTTCGCGCTGCTTCTTGTCAGTAAAAAATATTTCTTTCGCTTTCGTCTTGCATCTTATTTTCCTAGCCCTATCAGTGAAAGGAATTGCCTAGCTTCGGGAAATACGCTACTCTTAGCCTCATCTTGAAGTATCAACCCACAGCATAAAAAATAACCCAGCGTACCCGCCATAGCCTTGGCGGAGGCTGGATCGGAGTGCGCCATGATTGACCTTGCACAGCTACGTGAACAGCCAGCAGAATTTAAAGCGCTTATTTTGCGCAAAGAGCCATCATTTCCCGTTGAACAGCTCATTTCTCTTGAGCAACATGTCCGTAATATTCGGCATGAGGTGGAGCAACTCCGCAAAGAAAAAAATGATTTGGCAGCACAAGGCGCGAAAGGCATTACTCCAGAAGTGCGCGAGCGTTCCATCACCATCGGTAAAGAATTAAAAGCTAAAGAAGCTGCGCTCGCTGAACAAGAAGAGGCGTTCAAAAAGCTCTGGCTTACCTGCCCAAATGTCCCCCAAGAAGATCTTCCTCTTGGTAACAAAGAGGCAAACAAGCCGGTAAAAGTTGTTGGCGAAAAACGCGTTTTTGGCTTCCCTCATAAAAATCACGTTGAGCTGAACGAAAAGCTTGGCTGGTTTGACATGGAAACCGCTGCAAGCATGTCTGGTTCAGGCTTTGTACTCTACCGCGGGATCGGTGCAAAAATTATGTACGCGCTTACGCGTTTGATGCTCAAGAATAATGCTTCATTTGGTTTTGAGCCCGTCATTCCACCCTACTTAATCAACCGTCAGGGAATGTACAACGCAAGCAACCTGCCAAAATTTGAAGGTGATTTTTACGAAATCGCCGGTGAAGACCTCTGTCTTATTCCAACAGCAGAAGTAAATTTGACCAATATTTATGCCAACCGCATTTTTGATGTGAACCAACTCCCAAGCCGTATGACAGCGTGGACTAGCTGCTTCCGCCGTGAAGCCGGAACCTATGGCTCAACAGAACGGGGCCTTATTCGCATTCATCAGTTTGAAAAAGTAGAGCTTTATAGCATCGTAGAGCCGGAAAAAGCTAATGATGAACTTGATTTTATGGTTAGCTGTGCTGAAAATATTTTAACACAACTTGGCCTACATTATCGTGTTAGTTTGCTCGCAACGCAGGATTGCTCATTTGCTTCCTCAAAAACGTTTGATATTGAAGTATGGCTACCGGGACAAGACCGCTATTATGAAGTTTCTTCATGCAGTAACTGTACAGATTTCCAAGCACGTCGCGCGCAAATTCGCTACCGCAAATCTGCCGAAGCCAAGCCAAGCCTGGCAAATACATTAAACGCTTCTTCCTTAGCACTACCACGTTTAATGGTTGCTTTAATGGAAAACTACCAGCAAGCTGACGGTAGCGTTACACTCCCTAAAGTATTGACTGATTTAATGAACGATTTATGGTAAAAAGCACTATTAGTAGCCAGAGGCGCACAGAGCAGAACCTTTGTTAAAGTAAGAGGTAAAGCTATGATCGACAATCACATTCGTAACAAAATAAAGAAAATAAAGCTTATCACCAAACGCATGATGCATAGCACCCTTTCTGGAGACTATTTATCTGCATTCAAAGGAAGCGGACTAGAATTTCACCAGATTCGCAATTATCAACTGGGAGATGATGTTCGCACTATTGATTGGAAAAGCTCTGCCAAGATGAACAACATCATGGTTAAAGAATTTATTGAAGATCGCGAACGGACTATCGTGATTGCTATGGATACTTCTGCGTCTTTGGCTTATGGCTCTGACGCAACACTTAAGCAGGAAACTATACAAGATGTGGCCGCTGCCCTTGCTTGCATTGCACATGAAAATAAAGATAATGTTGGCTTGCTTTTATTCAATAACACTGTACACACCACCCTTCCTCCTAAAAAGGGCCATGCACATCTGAGCACTCTTCTAGAGAATATCTACAACCAACCCTTTATGGGGCATACCAATTTTACTGCACTGGGTGATTATTTGCTGAAGCATCAACAAAAAAATATGGTGCTCGTTATTGTTTCAGACTGGCTCTTTGACGCTACAGAGCCATTAAACAATTTTAAAACGCTTACCAAATTGTATGATGTTATTGCCATACGGGTAACTGATTCTTGTGAGCTACAACTACCCGACATTGGCTACATAGAAATAAGAGATCCTGAAACTGGCGCTTTAGCCCTTGTTAATACGCAAACCATTAATCATTTTTTACGCGAACAACAGGCAAGCATTAAGCATTTCTTTGACCGCAACCGCATGAGTACATTACACATTACGGCAGGTACTGCATTTATTCCACCGCTGGCTAGCTTTCTGCAATACCGAACGCGACGATAAGGAGACTAGTATGCAAAATGACCTTTTTGATATTTATGAATTTTATGAAACTCCTTGGTACCAAGAGCCATGGATTGTAGTGTTAATAGCAGGAGCCGTAATTACCGCTTGTTTTTTAGGGTGGTATCTATTAAAACGTAAAAAAAAGTTAACGCCTTGGGATAGTGCTCTAACACACCTCAATCATCTTAAACCAGAGCATTTTCAATGCAAAGAGGAATTTAAGCAATTTTATTTTAAACTAACCAGCATTCTAAAAACATATGTTGATGCCCGCTACGGGTGGTACACAAATGCAAAAACAGATGAAGAACTAATTAATTGGCTTGAGCATGAACACCCCTTACATCCATGCATCACCGTAATGAAAATGATGATTGAAAACGTATTGCTCATTAAATTTGCGAATGTTGACGCCATTAAATCACAGGCCGTGCAAGATAAGCAGGCGATTATAGACCTCATAAACAAAACTAAGCCTTCCTCGTGACTACATTTAACACCAAGCCTTTTTTATTACCACCACGCCATTTGTACATCCACTGGCCGTTTTGTAGCTTCAAATGCCACTACTGTGACTTTGTTGCCTTTGAACAACATGCTGACCATCAGGCTGCTTACCATGAGGTTTTGCTGGCAGAAATTCGTACGTTTGCAAAGCAATATGCCTATCAAACACCCATCGATACCATTTTTATCGGGGGCGGTACACCCAGTCTCTATCCTTTACCCTGGATTACCGAATTGTTCAGCGTTTTACGTAGCTCATTTGATCTAAGTAACTGTTCAGAAATTACACTAGAAAGTAACCCTGCTGACATTGATGAAGAAAAACTGGATTGTTGGCATAGCATAGGTATTAATCGCCTCAGCGTAGGGGTGCAAAGTTTGGATGACGAAGTGTTGCTGAAACTTAACCGTCGCCAACGAGCCAGCGATGTCCAACGCGTCATGAAAATTGCTCCAAAATATATTACTAATCTTTCAGTTGATCTTATTTTAGGACTGCCAGATGTTTCCCCTGCAATGTGGGAATATACTATAGCGCAAGCAACAAATTGGCCAATTAAACACCTTTCAATGTATTTTTTGACCATTCATGAAAAGACCCCTCTATATTTTAATGTGGCACGGGGAACAATTAGCCTACCCGATGAAGAATATATAGTTACCTTGTATGACCAAACGATTCAACAGCTTGAGGCTGCTGGCATTGTGCAGTATGAGATTTCTAATTTTGCCTGTAACGGTTTTCAGTCACTCCATAACACAGCATACTGGGAACGAAAACCTTACAAGGGTTTTGGCGTTGGAGCATCATCATTTGATGGATCTGGACGATATATTAATACTAACAATCTAGTTTCATACATGAAATCTTCTCAAAACGTTGATTGCATCGTACCTCATAGTCACGAAATTATCACCCCGAAACAAGCCCTTTTAGAGCATCTGATGCTTAGTTTGAGACAAAACAAAGGTCTTGATTTGCAGAGTATGGTATACTTGTTGGATCCTCAAGAGCTTGTAGCCCTTAAAAATCAGCTACCCATTCTTGCATCAGCAGGCCTGGTAACTGTTACGAATGATCGCGTATGCCTAACACACAAGGGAATGGCCCTTGAAAATGAGGTCGTGCTTCGATTATTTCAGTAACGGCATAAGCTCTTGCATATAAATATTGTTCGTTACCTTACTCACTATTACGCCCCAAAAGGACACCAGAAGACTATGGCTAAACATGTTGGCATTAAACTTCCTGAAGATTTAGTTGAACATTTAAAAACTGAACGAGCGCTTGGCATTCTCGCCACTTTTTCTGAAAAAGGAATCCCTAATACAACACCAATTCAATGCGTCTACCCTAAAGGGCAAGAAAGCATTTTGATGAGCATCCACAAAGAGCATACCGGCTACCACAATATGGTGTGGCAAAAAAAAGTTATGCTTACCTTTTTAGGCGAAAACAATATTGCTTATAGTATTCTGGGCCGTGCGGGGGTGGTACGTGCTCCTTCACTGGTACACCCTCTTATGAATATAATTCGCATTGATATTATTGACATTAAATCTGATCGCTCTATTTTAACAAAGGTAGAACAAGGAATTTCGTGGAGCTATACTTCATCAGAAGCAGAAGAGCTTGTGAAGTGCTTATATAAAGAACTAAAAGAGCTCGCAAAAACCTTATAATTTCAGCAAAGGTGTGGGATGAAGCGACTTGTGTTATCACTGGTGAGAGTATCGTTTATGTGTTTTTTTATAAGCACTATAGGACGCGCCGAAAATACTCCACCACAACCAGCAGATAAAGCGTCACCCCAAGTTCCCATCTCACTCCCTGGCCCCGATACTTCTGGCCCCACTGAAAAAATTGGTACTCAAGGCAATTGGGTAAAAAAACGGGAATGGCTTATGAAGGCTCATGAGGCATTTACAGAGGTTCAAGACTTAGTTAATCAGATCGAACAAATTCGTAGTATTTTTGTTGAAAAACTCAATAACACTAATAATATTCTCAATAGCTATTACAACTCGCTTGGCCTTGCCAAAGGCAAAGTGAATGAATTGTTTAATAGCGTCATGGACTACTTGGAGCATAATCGAAAGACGGCCCTTGCTGCACTCGCTGCTGGCAAAGGCGATGAAGATGTAGACCTGCAAGCAAAAGTTGATATTATCGAATCAAATATCAAACACCAGCGCTTAGCATTAGACCAATTAAAATTAGATATGAAAACGGTAGAAGATCTTGGCAAATCATTAGTTGATCGTATATCACGCGTAGACGAGCATATTAGGCTTGTACAAGAACTTTTTACCGCTGCCCAAACTAATATAAATGAGTTGTGGGATATCATCGATCACAATAAGGCACGTGATAAATATTATGATATCAAAATTAGCCTTCTAGAAAAATTAAAAGCTGAGCAGCTTTACCTACAAACTGATTTACTCCAAGATTTTGATACTGTTACACAGACCATTGTGAGTCAAATTGGTCGTACTGAAGAAGCAATTAAAAAAATTGAATCAGATGGTTTTTTCATTAAAAATCGCTCAAAGCGGATCAATGAATTAAAGCTAAAAGAGGTACTCTTACAGAATCAGGCTGCTACTACTAACAAACCGGCAACCCCACAAGAAGATGTCCAACAAATTATAATTGAAAGCTCTCTAACACAACGGTTATACCAAACAAGTGTTAAGATCATGGCTTGGTTTTTAGAAAAATGGGCTTGGTTTAAAGCGTTGATATTTGGCAGTCCTACCCCCTCTCCCGCTATGGCTAAACGATCTAGTAAGCAGCCAACCATGCCTTTCAAAGACAGTCCAACCGCTGTAGTGTCTCCTCCCACGGGGACCCCTTCCACCATCAGCATTCCAGTACCCGCTGCTCCCGTTACTCCTAGCTCTCCAAATCCTCTGGTAGCAACAGCACCTGCTGACCAAGCTACCATTCCTATGATCCCAACAACATAAAAGTTGTCCTGGGTTGCATTTGCTTTATCCATCGTGATACGATCCCTATGGTAACTCGGAGGGATTTTTTTCAGAAGGATTTTGCAACATGCTTTTATTTTTTATAAAATTATGTTTTTTTGTTGGTTGCCTGACTAACTCATCATACGCAACTGATGATTATTTTGACGCGTCGGACAGCACTGATCCATTTACTGAAGAAGCACCAATAGAACAATCAATGCCCATGGCAGAAACACCCATAATCCCAGACCAAACACAGGCTACACCTGAATCTCCGGCACCACCACCAATAATTACAACTCCTGATACATCAGTACCCAATTCTCAGCTAAAGTGGCCAGATACAAGCGAGCTGGAAGACAAGCCAACTAACATTGTCCCTGCCAATACTATAGCGACCCTTAACACTGTCTATGATGAAACAAAAAAAGCTGTTACAAGTATAGATACTTCTATCGCCGAGATGCTGGAAAAACGTAAAAATTTATATAATGAGTTCTTTACGCAAAACAGTGCTGCTGATGACTTTATACAAGATCAACAAGTAACTATAGGTTCTCTCATGGAACTTTTTAATCCATCTGATAAAAAAAAGGAATAGCCATGAACGTTACATCCATTCAGTATAAACAAATACTGGGTATCATTATCCTAAGCACCTGCATGGCCCAGGCAACAGTACCACCACCGCCTCCGCCAGCAGACTCTTCTACTGATATTCTAGCAGCACCGCCTGCACCAACTTCTGAAGCTACACTCACGCCGCCTGAAACACCGAAAACAACGAATTCTCCAACTCCTCCGGCGCCAACCCCTCCACCAATACCTGAAGCACCTACTAGCACGCCACCTCCACCAGTCCCGCCAGTACCAGACGCTTCTGGAACTACTCCTCTCGCAACCCCTAGTCCTGCTGCAGCTTTACCTTCTATATCACCAGCCCCTCCTGCCCCCCCAGTGCCAGCAGCACCAGAAAACACCGCTCCATCTGTTGTACCCACTACGCCTACTACCCCAACACCAGTTCCTGTACTTCCTACCACAACCCCAGAAGTAGTCACTGCAGTAGCTTCTGTGCCAGCAAGCACTCCTGTAGCTAATACGCCCCAACCCTTAGCCCCGTCTCCAGCAGTAGTCACTGCAATAGCTTCTACCCCATCAAACACTCCTGTACCTGCTTTTGCTACCCTCAAAGCTCCTAGCTACAAAGCTGAAGTTGATGAGATTAACTCTTTACTGCAAACCATTACAGCAACAAAAAACCATATGAAAGAGCTATTAACAAGCGTTGATGCTGATATTAATACCGCAAAAGGGCTTGCATCTGACGCTCGTAAAAAAAGTTTAGATATTTTAAAACAAAGCACAGAAGAGGCAGCAAAAGGTATTGATGCAGACATACAACAAAAACTGACGGCTATCACTGACTTACGCAAAAAAGTTATAGAATCGACTGCTAAAGCATTCCAAGAAGATACTAATAAAATTCAAGAAACTATAAAAAAAATAACGGGAATTATTGAGCAGCTCAAAGCAAAAGGAGCCTCATTTCAAACAGCGCAAGCAGAAGCCATACAAAAAGCTGCTGCAGAAGCAGCAACCACTACTAAACCTTTGCCTCAATCAGGAGCCCCCAGCAATCACACCAAAGAAACAAAAGCAATAAGTGCAGCTCAGGAGCCCACCATAATCCATTATATTTTTCATCATATAGCCTCAATGGTCAATAAAATAGTCCGTTTTTTCGCTATATTTTTTCATAGTTGTAAGGAAGCTATTTGGGAAAGTCCCGCACCGGTAGTAGCAACAACAGCCATAACTACCCCTCCTACAAGCGGAAGCACGCCCACACAACAAGCACCAGCATCTCCTACCGCCGCCACTATACCAAATAAATATTCATTTGCTGCGCATGAAGAAGGAATTGCAAGCCTTGAAGATACTCAAGACAAGATGATTCAAGCAGCTCATACACTCGAACAGCAAATAAATCTGTTGGGCCATACTTTGGCAAGTAACAAAGCGATAGGGCAAGCAATTCAAAGTGACCTTACGTTATTTACCCCCGTACATCAACGTCCTGCCTGGCGCCAAATGACCGAGACCTATTTTGGGCAATGCCTGGACGGTATTACATGGCTTTGCCGCAGCATGCAACAAACAACGGCACGTGCTTACCATGCCTATATTGAGCCTGTATTCAACAAAGTACAGCATGATGTAGAAAAAGAACGAGTTGGAAAGCCAAATACCCATGCACAAAAATCAGCAGGGCTACAAACAATTCCTCGATAGATAGGTTAATGGAACTTTTCAAGCACCTAAAAATTGCTTACACTAGCAAGATAAGTAACATTAGCCCTTAAGCAAGGAGAGCACATGCAAGAAAATATTTTCCGCGAATACGATATTCGGGGTATTGTTGGTACCGAATTGGTGATCGATGCATGTTACGACCTTGGCAAGGCTATTGTTAGTTACCTGCACGCTAAACATCCTACCAGTACTTCCTTTATTGTAGGCAGAGACGGACGGCTGCATTCTGATGCAATATATACAGAAATTACACGAGCTATTACAGATCTAGGTTTTAAGGTTATTGATGTCGGGGTGTGTCCTACGCCAGTTGTTTATTTTGCTGTTAATCGACTAGAAATCCCTACGGCACTGATGATTACCGCTTCGCATAACCCTGGTGAATACAATGGGATTAAAATGTGGGGCGTTGCAGGCGAACAAATTGCTACCATCAAAAAGCTTTTCTTTGATCGGAAGTTTATAGCGCCTCAAGCAACGGTGGGTACTATTGAACCAAGCTCTATGCTTACTGAATATATTGACTATCTGGTAGACCTTTTTCCTCAACTTAAGAATATTGCCATCGATGCTATTTTTGATTGTGGTAACGGTGCTGGTGGTATTGTAATCGACCCACTTATTAAACGCATGGGCTGGCAACACACTTCTTTGCTATTCGCCGAAGTCGACGGAACATTCCCTAACCATGAACCTGACCCTACTGTCACTGAACATATGCATGTCATGGCAAAGATGCTTCAGAAAGATAAAAGTTTTACCGTGGGCATTGGACTTGATGGCGATTGCGATCGGATGGACCCCATGACAAGTGAAGGGCTTGTGGTACCTGGAGACCATCTCCTTGCTCTTTTTGCTCAAGACGTTGCTAAAAATCATCCTGGCTGTGCAGTAGTATGTGATATCAAAAGCTCTGGAAGCCTTATCGATGTACTCAATACGCTTGGGGCAAAAGCATGTGTTGCGCCGTCAGGGCATTCACATATCAAAGCTTCAATGAAAGAAAATCGAGCTATGCTAGCAGGTGAACTCAGCTGTCATTTCTTTTTTCATGATCGTTATTTTGGGTATGATGATGGTATTTATGCAGCGCTACGGCTTATTGAAATTTTGCATAAACGCAAACAAACACTCACGCAACTACTTGCCCAAATTCCACAAAAAGTAAGTTCTCCTGAAATACGGATCGCCTGCAAAAATGATAGTGATAAGCAAAGTATTGTAGATGATATCAAAAAAATATTTGCTGCTCGTGCTGACTTAGAGCTTATTACTATTGATGGCATCAGAGCACATATGAGCTATGGCTGGGGACTCCTGCGAGCATCGAACACACAACCAGTCATTTGTTTACGTTTTGAATCAGATAATGCTGATGGACTCTCGCAAGTAAAAAATGATTTTTATCAGCTCTTATTACCCTATTTTAATGCTGATTTATTAAGGAGCAAGATTGAGCTCAACTAACCGCCTTGGCCTACATCTTAGACTAAAAGACAACTTAGCTACTCTGGTAGAAGAAGCGTTATTATTACAACTTTCATGCATACAGTTTTTTTTAGTAGAACAAAAAACTCATCAATACTTGAATTTTACCTCAAAAGATAAGCAACTTTTTTTACAAGCACGCCAAACTTTTTTAAAAGATGTTTTTATCCACAGCTCTTATTGGATAAATGCTGCAAGCAGTAAAAAGGATGTGTTCAATCTTTCTCGATCGTTGCTTCGCCGTGAAATTCGGACCGCTAAAAGCCTCGAGGTTCCTTACTTAGTTCTTCACGCTGGTTCTTCAAAAGGGCACCTGGTTTCAGCAGAAGATCCCTTGGCAAAAGTAAAAGGACTTCAAAGCTTAGCACGTATGCTTAATTCATTACTCAAGAAAGAAAACGACATAACATTACTACTAGAAAATGCTGCGCATGGAAACAAAACGCTGGGAAATGATTTAAACGATTTTGTTATATTAAAAGAATTGCTTGATCAACCTGAAAAAATAGGGTTTTGCCTGGACACTGCCCATGCTTACGCTTATGGTTATAAGCTCGACCCTATAAACGACTTTTTAGCAACCGTAGATAAAACAATGGGGCTGGCAAGCCTTAAATTGATACATTTCAATGATTCTGACAACCTCTTTGGTAGCATGCTTGATAAACATGCCGCTCCTGGGCAAGGAAATATTGGAAAAGACGTTCTTTCCTCATTTTTACACCATAAAAACCTCCAGTCACTTCCTAAAATAATTGAAGCACCAGTAAGCAGTAAGCAAAACCTACTCCAGATGCTGAAATTCATACGTTCATGGTAATTACAAACAGCCATTGACACCCCCCGTTGTTCAAAATGATTGTTACAGCATAATAGAACTCATATTAAACTACATTTTAAGGAGGTTTTATTATGCAAAACGTAACAAAACTAATCGCCCTCGCAGGACTTATCACCGCAAGTACGTACACAGCGGGGAATGCAACAGTAAGCACTGCAAAACCTGATGCTTCACTTGATAGCATACGCACTCGTGCGTTTCACATATGCCAGAATGTATCAATCAATATCAGCGAAGATGCCATAACTAAACAAGTTATGGTCCAAGCTAAAGGTGATTGGCCATTGCTAACCTGGCTGAGCAGAGAAAAAAAGAAAATACGGACAATGATTGACCGTCTAGTGGCAACCAGCAAAGCAACTGCTGATAGCGAAATAACTCCTATCGATAATGATCTCATTCAGGCTATAGTTTTAAAAACAGTACCTTTAGTGCGAGAAATGCTTACTGAGGTGCTTCATCTGGACGAAAAAGAAGCAGCTGTTTTCTGGCAAGCGCATGGAAATCGCATTACGATTGAAGCAACAACAGCCCTACGGTCTTGGTTGACCAATCACGAGGATGTACTGTATATAAAAAACATGCTTGAACACGCGCATTTTACTAAATTTATGCATATCATTGCACAAATTATTAAAAACCAACTCAATACAGCATCACATTTGAAGGCTGCTGTTTCTGCATTCCGAAATGATATACGAGCTGCCACAGCAGTATAAAAAATGCAGTGAGCTAATTTTTTACCATGAGTCTTTCAATATGATTCTGACGCTAGACATACACAGCAGCTCTGGTAAAATAGGAGCGTTCTCGAATATTGAGAGCAATCTTATTATTGCAGACAGAAAATTAAATATATTGTTATCTTAACTGTTATTTATACAGTTTCATGACTGAAAGGCTCATGGTATCATGAAAACTTTATTTGATACATACGCTATATTCCAAGCTGGTGGCAAACAATACCAAGCTATTCCAGGTAAAACATTAGCATTAGAAAAATGTGATGGAAATGCTGGTGACACTATCTCATTCAACGAAGTTGTAATGCGTAAAAATGGCGACAGCAAGTTTGAATTCGGACAACCGTTTGTTAAAAACGCTACCATCAAAGCAAGCATTATCAAACAAACCAAAGGTCCGAAAGTAGTTATTTTTAAATTCCAACGCCGCAAAAAAGTAAGAACAAAAACCGGTCATCGTCAACCTATGACTGTTGTTCGCATCGAAAGTATTTAGTTAATTCATGACGAAAAAATGCTCCTTTAATGATCTTGGCCTATCAAAAGAATTGCTTGCAGCTATTGCTGATCTAGGGTTTGAGGAAGCTTCTCCCATTCAGGCAGAAGCTATACCTGTTATTCTTGACGGAAATGATGTGATTGGCCAAGCAGCAACCGGCAGTGGCAAAACCGCAGCCTTTGCTATTCCCGTAATTGAAAAAATTAATACCACAAGCCGAAAACCACAAGCATTAGTGCTGTGCCCTGTACGAGAGTTGGCTGTTCAGGTTTCTGAACAGTTCAATAAGTTCAGCAGTCACAAACGCGGCATAGTAATCCATCCTGTCTTTGGGGGACAACCCATTGAACGCCAAATACAAGCGCTTAAGCGTGGCGTACATGTTATTATTGGGACACCAGGAAGAATTCTTGACCATGTTAACCGCCGCACGATTGATTTAACAGCAATTGACATTGTTGTTCTTGATGAAGCAGATAAAATGCTTGATATGGGCTTTAGAGACGATATTGAGCACATTCTGAGTCTTGCCTCATCGCGTAAGCAAACATTATTGTTCTCAGCAACCATGGCCCGTGAAATTTTAGCACTTACCAAACGGTACCAAAAAAATCCGGTGCACATAAAGGTTTCGCATGAACAAGTGAGTGCTCCTGCTATTGAGCAGTTATACTTAGATGTTGAGCCCAACAGAAAATTAGAGACCGTAGTTCGTTTGATTGATCTTTATAACCCAAAATCATCAATCATTTTTTGCAACACCAAACGTCGTGTTGATGATGTCGTAAGCGACTTAAAAACCCGCGGCTATGACGCTGTTGGTATTCATGGTGATATTACGCAAGACAAGCGTAATCGCATTATGATGAAGTTCAAAAAAGGTGGCGGCGAGGCAGATATTTTGGTTGCAACTGACGTTGCTGCTCGCGGCATTGACGTTTCACACGTTGAATGTGTATTTAACTACGATATTCCGCAAGATGAAGATTCTTACGTTCACCGTATCGGCCGTACCGGTCGTGCTGGTAAAACGGGAACTGCATTTAGCTTGGTTTCTCGCCGAGAATTCTACTCATTTAAGGATATCAAACGTTACACGAAAGCTGTCATCAAACGCATTGATATGCCAACTGATGCAGAGGTTGAAGCTACACGCTACGCCAAAGTGATGGATATCATCAAAAAAACTGTCAAGGATAGCAATTTAGCGCCATATGCGGCAGTCCTTCAAGAATTGTTGCAAGAAGATTATGCAACACTTGATGTCTGTGCAGCTTTGCTTAAACTGTACTCTGAGAAGAAATAATTTTTTAAGGCATCCGCCGTCACTCATGCAGAGTTATGGCGCGATAAGCTCGCCGTCGTTGGATAGCCTGCTTCATTGCGTGATAGCTTAAACGAGCGAATACGGATGCCTTTTTTCCTTATCAAGTAGCTAGATTTATGAATACAAAACGCATTCTTTTATATTACAAATATATTACTATCCCAAACCCTCAAGCTGTTATGATGTGGCAACGTGAGCTGTGTCAGATGCTTGGCCTTACCGGTCGTATCATCATAGCAAGCGAAGGAATTAACGGCACCATTTGCGGAACACAAGAAAACACCGCAACTTACGTAGCTGTAATGTCTGCACATGAACTTTTTGGTGGCATTGATTGGAAAGATAGTATTGTAAATGGTGCGCATGAGTATTTTCCTAAGCTACAAATAAAAGTTAAAAAAGAAATCACTAATCTTGGCCTTGATACAGAAATCTACACAGCCGCAAAAGGGGCTGAACATCTCACCCCTGCGCAATGGCACGAAGCAGTAGCACAAGCCAACCGAGAAGATACCATCATCTTTGATAACCGCAATGCCTTTGAAGCCCGCGTGGGCGCTTTTGAAGGGGCAGTTATCCCTGATGTTGAATACTTCAGAGACTTCCCAGCATATGTTGATAAGAATCTCGATTTATTCAAGGACAAAGAAGTTTTGATGTACTGTACCGGTGGCGTACGCTGCGAACGTGCTTCAGCTTATTTGATTGCTAAAGGCGTAGCAAAAGGGGTTAAACAACTGGACGGCGGTATTCACCGGTATGCTGAGCAGTTTCCTGATGGTTTTTTCCGTGGCAAAAATTATGTGTTTGATGGCCGCATTACTGTCCCAGTAACCAATGACGTACTAGGGACTTGCGATGTGTGTGGTGTCGTTTGCGATGATTATACCAACTGTTTGAACGCGAAATGCAACAAACACTTCATCGGTTGCCCTGACTGTATACAGCGACTACAAAATATGTGCAGCGAAACCTGTGATCAACTGGTTCGTGAAGGAAAAGTCAAAAAGCGCCCACTCAGACAACGCGTTGATCCGACAATTTCGGAGTAAGCACAA
Organism: uncultured bacterium; assembly: GCA_903825355.1. Classification (GTDB taxonomy): domain Bacteria; phylum Babelota; class Babeliae; order Babelales; family RVW-14; genus CAIKAH01. The sequence continues at coordinate 15,137 of CAIKAH010000055.1, forward strand.
CTGTTTTCCTCATAAATACAATCCTCAATAATAAGCTTTATTGGCAGCATCAGAAGCTTGCTGGCAAATAAGCTTTATGCAAAAGCTTGTAGCACGCTTGATCCTAATAACCTTGAAGCATCTGCAACTACCTTGGCTTGCCGTGACTCCATAATCATAAGGTTTCTATATACAGTTGATGGCTTTTGAAAATTTATCAAACTTTATATAGAAATTGTACTTACACGGGCTATTACTGAAAATGGTCCACGGCCGATTATACGTACTGCAGCTCTAAGTAAAATTATTAGTGAAGATGAAGCACGTCGACTTATGGAAATGGTCATCGAGCGTAACAAAGCTTCCCACATGTACCGCGAAGAAATCGCTGATGAGATAGCAAAGCACCCACCAAAGGCCTACAAACTCATATTTTCTATTCTTGAGCGATTGCACCAAAATGTATTGGTAAAAGGATGCGAATATTACACCAACACTCGCATATATTCTCGCTCACTGTAGAACCAGCGAGCAAGTGAATCAAGACACATGGTGACTGATTCATATTGCGGTGACACAGAAAAGCCAACCGTTTCTAGGGAAAATCCCGCAGGTAATAATGCTCGCACAACCAGATCTTGATAACCATTAAAAGGTTGATTAGAAACTGCTAAGCAAGAACCAGGCTGCGGCTGTTTTGTAAGCCAACAATCAATAGTATCTTTTGTATTTGGTCTGCGCCAAGAACCGTCTCCTTGTTGTTGCTTTGGAGCGTTAATTAGCACCATGGGCACCTGACGCATCGGCGGCGCCATCAGTAGATGATCATAAATAAGTTGCATGGCACCGTCTTCTGTTCCAGGCATCTCTTCAGGCTGTACTTGCCAGCCTGGCTGCATAGGAAAACGATCTTGTTTATCCGTAAACGAAGAACTAGTTTCTTCTGAAGGGTACAGATCACGTTGACCGGTTAATAAGATTAGTTTCTTAAACCGCACCCCCTTTTGCCACAGCCCAGCTAAAAATGCTAATCGCGCACGCATCACCAAAATAGTAGCCCCATGTACTAATGCATAATCGTACTCTTTGTACTTAGGCAATACCTCATCAATCAAGCCGAGCTTTTGCAGCAAGGGTTTGAATTCGTGCATGCGGTTAGCGTACTTATCAGTTAGCTCGTAGCGCTCCATGCCAGCTGTTCTTAACCACTGTTTTTGTGTTGCAGTTATAATACTTTCTCTTGTTTTCTCACAAACTACATCAGCTTGCTGAAGTAGCGTAACTAAATCAGCTGAAGGCTTTCCTTGCTGGTCAAAAAACGGACTCTGGTAGGCTGTTGTCTCTTGCGCAACAGAACCACTGCAAGCAGCAAGAAAAATTAATAGAATAGTGAGCAAACTACGTCGTGCTATCATCATAATGGTGTCATTTTTCTATGAAAATAATACTTTCACACTTCCGAATAAAATGAGCATAAAAAGTATTGCTAGTAGATTAAAATAGCGGTCAATAAACGTTTGTATTGGCTTACCCCATTTGTAAATGAGTCCCGCAAGCAAAAAGAACCGTATCCCACGTCCGAGTATAGAAAATCCAATAAAAGAAGCAAGGTCCAAGTGACAAAAACCAGCTGAAATAGTCACTGCCTTGTAAGGGACTGGCGTTAACGCTGCAATAAGTACCGCCCAATGCTGATAAAGTGCATATTTTGCCGCAATACTATCAAAAACAGGCTGCGAGATCAAATGCTGCACAATCCAAGTCCCCACTGTACTCCACATAACCGCACCAATGGCATAACCAAACAGCCCTCCAAATACTGACGCCCCTGTAGCAAGCGCTGCATAGTAAAACGAACGTGATTGATGTTTTACGCAGTACAAAATTAAGAGGGGGTCTACCGGAATAATCAAGACTGATGCTTCGATAAAAAACAAAAACAATAGCCATGCAGTTGCCCAGGGGGAGCCTACCTTGCTGCCCATCCAGTCATAAATACGACGAATTATATTCACTCATTCACCTTTTACCATAAAGGCCCATACTAACAAACGAGTATGGGCCTTTATATTTATTTTATATACGCACAAGTACATTGATTATTTTGATATCATCAATCTATCAAGATAGCCCTGGATATCACCAATAGCCACGCGCTCTTGCTTCATCGTATCACGATTACGAGCGGTTACCATGCCATCAGTTTCTGTTTCAAAGTCGTACGTTAAGCACACAGGTGTACCAATCTCATCTTGGCGACGATAGCGCTTACCAATAGATCCACCATCGTCAAACTGCACGCGGTAACCTTTAGCTTTTAAATCTAAAAACACCTTCTCTGCTTTTTCAGACAATTTAGTTGAAAGTGGCATAATTGCTGCCGTATAAGGGGCAACCGCCGGATGAAAGCGCAACACGGTACGTACATCTCCATCAACTTCATCTTCATCATAAGCATCAAAAAGCAAGGTCAAGAACAAGCGGTCAACCCCCACAGAACATTCAACCACATGCGGCATATAGGAGGATTTAGTAGCTTCATCAAATACTCCCAGATCTTTGCCAGAATGCTTACTGTGCTGGGATAAATCAAAATCAGCACGATTAGCTATCCCTTCAAGCTCCTTAAAGCCAAAGGGGAATTCATATTCAACATCGATACATGCTTTTGAATAGTGCGCTAATTCATCAGATGCATGTGGACGCAAGCGAATACGTTCAGGATTAATACCAAGGCCCAAGAAAAATTGTTTGCGTCGTTCCACCCAAAGTTCAAAAAAGCGTGCTGCGTCTTCGCCTTTGCAGAAAAACTCCATCTCCATTTGCTCAAACTCACGCATACGGAACAAAAACTGCTTTGGCGTAATTTCGTTACGAAACGCTTTGCCAATTTGCGCTATCCCAAACGGAACCTTAACGCGAAAGCTACTCATCACATTTTTAAAGTTAATAAAAATAGCTTGTGCCGTTTCAGGTCGCAAATAAGCGTCACTGGTAGCATCAGACATAGCGCCGAGTTCAGTTTTAAACATCAGGTTAAATTGACGCACAGCTGTCCATTGCTTATTCCCACAACTGGGACAATTTTTTTCTAGATCAACATCATCCGCACGATAGCGTTTTTTGCACTGCATACAGTCAACCATCGGGTCACTGAAATTATCCAAATGTCCAGACGCTTTCCAAACATCAGCGCTACCAAGCAAGGAACCATCGACAAGTACCACCTCTTCAGCAAAGCTCATCATATGCGTAAGCCAGCGATTCTTGATAGTATGCTTAAGTAAGGCTCCTAGAGGACCACAATCGTAGACCCCATTCAATCCGCCATAAATTTCACCAGACTGATAAACAAAGCCACGCCGCTTACAGAGCGAAACAATCTTTTCTAGGGTTGCTTTTGATGCTGACATAGTACATTCCCTGTATTTAATAAAACTATTCTTAGCTAGAGGGAAAATGTACCGCGATTTGCAGTTTTATGCAATTATGATAGCATTTCCCAGATACTTAGCCTTCTAGCTGTCGACCAAAGTATCGAGCAAAAATTTTTTATGAGTCATACGAACAGAGGTCTCTACATACGCTCGAAGCATCTACGCATGTTTCATATCAATTCATCCCTTTTATTTCAAAAGGAGCCTACATGTTCAACGCCGATCTATCCATTCGTGGACTTATCATAACCTTACTATTTTTGACAACGGCTCTGTCTGCCACCAATAAGACACCACATTACCCCCTACCAATCAACAAATACATCAGTGATTACACAGGCGTCCTTCAACCAGTTGACAGATTAAGCATTACTAGCACGCTCAATAAACACGAAAAAAATAGCGGTATAGAAAGCTCTGTTGTTATTATTGATTCAATCAATAGCTATGCCCCTGGCGTTAGCCTTGAATCCTTTACTACCAACCTGTTCAATAAATGGGGTATCGGCAATCGATCAAAAAATAATGGCGTTTTATTGCTTGTAGCCTTACAAGATCGCAAAGTACGCATAGAGCTTGGCGCAGGATATGGGAAAGCACATGAAAAGGTTGCTGCTGAAATTATCAATAGCACCATGCTTCCATTATTTAAACAAGGTAAAATCACAGAAGCCATTATGGCTGGCAGCAATGCAATCATTAAAGCGATAGCCACTCAACCCTCTTCGCCATGGGTTTGGTATTTGATTATTTTGGGCCTCATATTTTTTGGTATCATAGCGTTTTTTTCACTACGTGAAGCCTTACTGCACGATACTAGCTATGGTTTTACAGCAAAAGATACTGGTCGATCATGGCTGTACTACAGTTTATTTGGCGTTAGTAAACACAATAGGAACCAAAAAATCCGATCACGCTATTCGGGATACACAGGTAGCTCTTTTAGCGGTGGCCGCTCCAGCGGTGGTGGCGCTAGCGGCGGGTGGTAAATTAAATCTGTAAGCAAAGCAAAGCCCCTCTCATTTTTTTGAGCCTTAAGAAGGACCCCCCAAAGCAATATTGCTATTTTACGGTTTTTGTAAACGTGCTAAACTTGCGGCAAAGTAAATTCCCGTGGCCCTTTATGAATGAAAGAATAATTCTCATGGATTCATTTCAAATACGTCAGAAGTACTTAGATTTTTTTGCTCGCAATGGCCATACCGTTGTTGCCAGCTCATCCCTCATTCCAGCCGAAGATCCAACTCTTTTATTCGCAAATGCGGGCATGAATCAATTTAAAGATTGTTTTCTGGGTAAAGAAAAACGTTCATATACCCGAGCCACTTCTTCTCAAAAGTGCGTACGTGCCGGTGGCAAACACAACGACTTGGACAATGTAGGATTTACCGAGCGTCATTTGACGTTTTTTGAAATGCTTGGAAACTTTTCATTTGGTGATTATTTCAAAGAAGATGCTATTAGATTTGCCTGGGAGTTTTTAACTACCGAGTTACAACTACCAAAAAATGATCTCTATGTTTCAGTGTTTCGGGACGACCAAGAAGCCTATGATATTTGGAATAAACAAATTGGCATTCCTGAGGAACGCTTAGTCCGCCTTGGCGAAAAAGATAATTTCTGGCAGATGGGCGATACCGGACCATGTGGACCATGTACCGAAATTTATGTCGATCGTGGCGTCAATCGTGGCTGCAAAGAAGCTAATTGTGCTCCTGGTTGTGATTGTTCACGCTTTACTGAAATCTGGAACCTGGTGTTCATGCAGTTTGACCGACAACAAAATGGCAGCCTCCTACCACTAGCAGCAACAGGGGTAGACACCGGCATGGGCCTTGAGCGTCTCTGCATGGTACTGCAAGGTAAAGATAACGTGTACGGCACCGATATGATGCAACATTTGATTAAACGCATTGAAGCATTAAGCGGCATTACCTACGCAACAGCCGATAGCAATACGCAAGCAGCATTCAATGTACTCACTGATCACGTTCGATCAAGCTCATTGATTATTGCTGATGGCTGCACACCAGCAAATGAAGGACGCGGCTATGTGCTGCGAAAAATTATTCGTCGAGCTGCCTTGTTTGCACAAAAGCTCTCTCCTGACTTGAACCTTTTTGTCGAACTTGCTGATACGTTTATTGATCAGTTTGGCTCTCTCTACCCGGAGCTTGTTGCTAGCCGTGTTCTAATCAAAAAATTATTATTAGGCGAAATTGAACGCTTCAATAACAATTTGATTCAAGGCCAACACATTCTTGAACGCTACCTTGAAGAAAATGCGAAGGCAAAACGCACCCATCTTACCGGTGAGCAAATTTTCAAGCTTTATGATACCTACGGCTTTCCTCCTGAGCTGACGCGGGTATTGGCTCATGAAAACAATCTGACGCTAGATATGCCAGGCTTTGAAGAAGAGATGAAAAAACAACAAGCTCAGTCTGGTAAAAAACAGAAGCAAACAGAGCAACTTCTGCTGGTTGCTGATAATGTTACAACTACTTTTGTAGGCTATGAAAAAACGAATATTGAAAGCAAAGTTATTTTTGTCCATGATGAAGGCGACACACTCTGGCTTATTACCGAAGAATCACCCTTTTATGTAGAGTCAGGCGGACAAGTAAACGATGCTGGTACTGTCACCGTGAATGGAGCAACCTACCCGGTTCTTGATCTCAAAAAAGTTGGTGACCTTCACCACCCTGCTATTGCAGTAAAAGTATCTGTAGCAAAGCGTACAGGCAACGCAACAGAGCCAATTACAGTTGGCAGCCAAGCACATTGCTGGGTTGACCCCGTTATACGTACAAATACAGTTAAAAATCACACCGCAACACATATGCTGCAAGCTGCACTTATGAAAATACTTGGGACTTCAATTAAACAAGCAGGCTCTCTGGTGTGTAGCGAATATTTACGCTTTGATTTTAATCATCACGAAGCACTAAGCAAAGAGCAAGTTGATATTATTGAAACGATGATCAATGATAAGATTCGTGAAGATATCCGTACTTGCATTTCTAACACCACCCTTGATGATGCAAAAAGCAAAGGAGTAATTTCATTTTTTGGTGAAAAATATAATCCAGAAAATGTTCGCGTTGTACAAATTCCGGGCTTTTCAGCTGAACTGTGCGGCGGCACCCACGTAGAAAGCACTGGAACAATTGGATGCTTCAAAATAACGAGTGATACGGCTCTTTCAAGCGGAACTCGTCGAATTGTAGCAATCACAGGCCCTGAGGCATTAAAACTATACCAGCAAACATTTAGTACAACCAAAAAGCTTGCTGAACAATTTAAAGTTAAACAAGATGAGGTAGTAGCTGCAGTCCAAAAATTACAGGATGATTTTCACAAACTACAGACTACCTTGAAAACACTTAAAAAAGAGCTCATTAAAGCACAATTACCAAACTGGCAACAAACAATTTCCCTTGTAGGAAAAGTGCCTTTCTTGTATCTTGCTGTTGATAATGCCACAATCGATGAGTTGCGGTTAATCGCTCAAGAGCTTGAAAAAACCAGCCCGGGTCTTTATCTTCTACTCAGCTCTAATAATGAGGAGCGCTGCAACTTCTTGGCTTATGCGGCTAAAGGCATTGAACAACAGGTTTCGCTCCGAGAACTTGGGGAACTCTTGAAACAGCATGATCTACGCGGTGGCGGAAACGCTACAGCAATTCAAGGAGGTGGAACTACTATTCCAGCTAATCTTGAAAGCATATTAAGGCAGTGGTTACAGAAATAACGTAAAGGAGTTTATATGAATATTGTATACAAAGGGTTATTCACACTCAGTCTCTTAAGCAGTAATTGTTTTGCAGTAGATAAACTTAGCTCACTTTCGGACCGATCATCCTGCGCTAGCAGCCAATCGCTAGCATCTATGATGGAAGATGTGCCAGGAACACCATGCTGCTTTCCGGAACCGTCGCCGGTCTGCAATGATAGCAGTACGGCTCAGACAACTGTTTATCTAGTGAATAACACGGAATTCACAATTGATATATATGATATAACAACAGCGAAAAGAATTTATATATCACCTACTACCGAACTCACAGACGCCCAGAAATTTATCTGTTACGGAAAAGATCCTACTGTGCAGTTAAGTTCTAATGATTATCATCTAATATACCAGCTATCGCTTGTAGGAAGCTTTGTCGTGCTTACTATCACCAATGCTACCCCATTGCAGGAAAGCATAGAATTAGAAGAAAAAGACACCGAAGATGAATCTAAAGACGGTTTATCTGAGCTACCTTCTAAAGATGAAATTTCACGCAAATTAGGCGTATCTACCCCAGCAGGAAGCTGGTCCCCACTACCAGGCTCTCCTGTCATACGAGGATGGTCTCCAGCCAGTGGAAGCACGCAAATACTCCGACGAGGCTGGTCTCCCCAATAAAGACCTTGTAACTTGAAAAAAGTTCTTTTGATATAAAGGGTTGTGTTGATTCATCGTATTACTGTAAGTGTTTCCATCATCTTTGCTATTACTCTTGGTCTTGCCACCGTGCTGATAGAAAAAGATTGGGTAGATTTTGCAGCGCTTGATATTTACACTATCGCACAACCCTCTATCGTTCTTGATGATGAGGGAGCAATCATTGCAAAATTCGAATTAGATAAACGAGCCCCCATCGCCTTTGATAAACTACCTAAAACCCTTATTCAGGCTTTTGTAGCAGCAGAAGACCATAGTTTTTTTACGCATAGTGGCATTTCTGCTCGTGGTATTGTACGCTCTGCATTTGTTAATCTTATGCATGGTAAAGTAAAACAAGGGGCAAGCACCATTACACAACAAATTGCTCGCCTGATGTTTTTGTCGTACGAACGCACTTGGTTTAGAAAAATTCAAGAAGTATTTATTGCTATACAGCTAGAACGACAGCTCTCTAAAGAACAAATTCTAGAAATTTATCTTAATAATATCTACTTTGGTCGCGGTATTTATGGCGTAGAGGCTGCCTGTCGCCGTTTATGGAATAAGCCACTCCAAGAACTTACACTCCCTGAAGCAGCGACGCTGGCCGGTGTTGCAGCATCTGCGCGCTTATATTCGCCACTTAATGCCCCAGGAAGTGCTACCAAACGCCGCAACCTGATTTTGCAAAGCATGCTAAAACTTAATTTCATTACGCCAGATGAATACAAAAACGCTATCGCTAGCAAAATGGCAATCAACGATTTTGCACCAGGCAATCCTATTCGTATGTACACCCAAGAATGGATTAGACAATGGGCAGAACAGACGTTTGGTAAAGATGTCCTCTACCAAAAAGGCCTAAAAATTAAAACTACCATCAACACACCTACACAAGAACATGCAGAACAAGCATTTAGCGATGTCGTCCATAAATTACGCATTAGATTAGGCGATAAATTAAATGGCGGGCTCATTAGCCTTGAGCCAAGCACTGGCAAAATTAAAGCAATGATTGGGGGCTATGATTTTAGACAGTCTCAATACAACCGAGCCATGCAGGCTGAACGCCAAATCGGTTCAACATTCAAGCCTATTCTCTACTCTCTTGCCATGCGAGCCGGTATTGATATGGACAGTGTTTTTATTGATGAACCCATCGAAATGCAAATGCCTAATGGCAGCATATGGCGCCCCATGAACTGGGATCATAAATTTAATGGCCCCATGACACTAGCACGTGCCATTACCAAATCAGTTAATACCATTTCCATTAAATTATTCTTAAAAATTAGTGGTTCTTATGTTGCACCGTGGAGTCGCCAATTTGGTATTACTCGTCATTTAACCGAATACCCATCTGCTGCACTTGGTACAGCTGAGGCAACAGTAGAAAAAAATGCTGCAGCATTCAACGTTTTTGCTAATAATGGCATATATGTTAAACCCTACCTCGTTGAGTGGGTAAAAGACGAGCATGGGAATAAAATTTTCGAAAGCGCCATAAGCAGAAAACGCATTCTTGATGCACGCCTATGCAGCCGTATGGTAAACCTTCTAGAACTACGAATGCTAAGCGCACAACGTCAATATGGTAAAAATTGGCTTTCATCTCAATCTATTGGTAAAACGGGATCTACTAATGGCGCTAGCACTACCTGGTTTGTGGGGGCTACTCCTACACTTACCACCGCCCTTTATATTGGCTGTGATGATAATACCCCGATGGGCAGCAGCCTACTAGCAAGCACTACTGCTTTTCCAATTTGGCACCGTTTCTATAAACAACTGCCAGCAACAAGAAAGCATTTTTACAAAGACCCTTCCCTTAACGAGTACTACGTTAATTGGATCACCGGAGAACCTGCAGCAAATAAATATGAAGCTGATGTAATTACCTTGCTTCGCTAACGACTAGCCTTTTCATTTTTTGTATTCCAGGTATGGTTGATATTACAATCTTTTTTGTTCAACCATCACCTAAGAGGTCTGTATGTTTGTTGTGCCGCTTTTCACTCAACTACTTACCAAACGTGATAAACGCGAACTCGCCCTACTCCTCCTTGCCTCCATGCTAGTTTCGCTTATCGAGACTATTGGGGTGTCAGCACTTATGATCTTTGTCAGCATCTCAACTAATCTAACTATCATTCAAAACAACGCGTATTTCAGGTATTGGTTTCGCGTATTAGCATTTAAAGAGCCTAGTAGTTTTGTTATCTGTTTTGGTTTTTTACTCATTATTTTTTATTTTCTCCGCGCACTCATTAACGTAGCACACATTTATTATCTCAATCGGTTTGCACAAATGCGGCAATACGATTTTGCGAGCAAAGCATTTGCCCATTTTCTCAAATTGCCTTTTGGCGACTTCGCGCTCAAAAACAACGCTACAGTTGCCCATTTAATCAATACAACCTCGATGCAGATTACGCACGTTATAAGTGGAATACTAGCCATCTTAGCTGAGAGCTCAACTATCATTGCTATTTACGCCATGCTCTTTTATGTAAATTGGAAAATGACGTTAATCCTGACACTTTTACTATCTGTAAAAGTCTTTGTAATCATTAAAACATTTTCACACCGCATAACAGCTGCTGGTAAACAGTTACAAGGTTTTTCTCTTGCTCGTGATAAAAAGTATCAGCAAGTATTTGGCAACTACAAATTTATAAAATTACTTAGTAACAACCAACAGCATACTGAGATATTTAATACTAATGCTCATGGATTTGCGCGTGCAAATAATATCAACATGGTCTGGCAATCACTCCCCAGATTTATTCTTGAGACAATAGGTTTTTGTATGCTAATTGGCGTTATTATGTACGTCTTATTTCGTTATAACAACGCGCATTTTGTTCTTCCTATTGTCTCTATGTATGCCCTAGCATTTTATCGGTTCTTACCTTCAATTACCAAAATTTTAACCAGCTACAACCAAATCGCATTTAATAAACATGCTATTAAGCCTTTTCTCGCTTATCTTGAAACACGAACAGAACAACTCTCGTCAAACCCTATTGTATTCAATACGGCGATAAGCTTGGCAAATATTAATTTCAGCTATATACCGAATAAACCGATATTAAACAATGTATCTTTACACATTCAGAAAGGTGAAAAAATTGGATTTATTGGCGAAAGTGGCGCTGGGAAAACCACATTAATAGATATTTTGGTAGGGCTACTTCCTGTAAGCAGCGGCAGTCTATTCGTCGATAATACCATCATCGACTCTGTTACCATTAAAGCTTGGCGACAGCAAATTGGTTATATACCACAACATATTTATCTATTTGATGGAACAGTAGCAGAAAATATTATTTGCGGGCGAACTGCTGATGAAACACAAATTATACAGGTACTCAAACAAGCCCGTCTCTACGATTTAATTATGGAAAAAGGAGGACTACAGGCCCATATTGGCGAAGCTGGTATTCAGTTGAGTGGAGGACAGCGACAACGCCTTGCTATTGCTCGTGCGCTCTACGGCAACCCAGGGGTTTTAGTCCTTGATGAAGCAACTTCATCGCTTGATGAAGCTAATGAAGAACATATTATGCAAGAAATCTATGACCATGCCACCGACAAAACGCTTTTTATTATTGCTCATCGCCTTAGCACCATCAGCCGGTGTGACCGTGTATTTAAAGTTGAAGACGGAAAAGTCTTAGAAGTAAGCCTTGCCTCCGTACTACGTAACTTAGCCCCTCTCCAGCACCAAGCTTAAGTAAAAAGCCCCGCCAGAAACCAGCGGGGCTTTTTACATTCTTTAAACACAAATCTAACGAGTTAAGAAGCAACTTCAGCTACAGACGCAACTGCTCGTTGCTCATCATCAAAAGCAACAAGCATTTCTTTTTCAAGAGCACTAGCTGCTCGTTTATATTCATTAGTATTAAGCTTAATTACTTCCTTCTCTTCATCGGTAAGATAAGTATTAACAGTATTAATCCATAGACGGAACAAGGTATAAACTGCTGCGGCACCCAGTGTCCATTTTGCAACAGTAACAGCTTTATCAAGGGCTGTTTGAACTGTTTCTGTATTTTTTACTTTTACATAAGCAGGCGTAAATACCTTATCTTTAGTGAAATTCCAAACAACCCCGCCAAGCCCCATAGCCGCTAATAGCATAAGTTCGTTATTTTTAAACTCTTTGTAGAGCCCTTCTACCTTAAGCAAAAATACTTCTGGTACGGTGTGAGCAATATAACCTCCTTTGCAACCAGTCTCTGCTGTATTGCGACGGAAATCACGTTCATTGCGTAGAAATTCTTCAACTCCCGCATCAGAACGCTTGATTAACATAAAATACCTGCTCCAAAAATCAACATCTGCTTGAGATAGAGCTTCTGCAGAGAAAATTTGAAGTAATAACCATGGTTTTTCAGCTCGTGGTTGAATACCTTTGATAACAAAATAAGCTTGAAGCGCACGTAGTTGCTCTACGGTTGCCACAGAAATAATCATCGGCATGCCAGCTACATACTCATCTTTAAAAAAGGTTCCGGTATACTCTTTTGCTTCAAGCAATCCTACCATCTGCATAGCATCTTCCAGAACAGCACTAATTGGTGCCTTCAACTTACGAAAACCATCAAATTTATGGTCAAATTGTTTTACATAATCAAAAAACGCTTGGTGGCGCAGTGGCTCCATATTAAGTAAATCATCTGCAGTTTTTACAGGCATAACTTTATTATTTAACTGCGGATAGCGCACCCCAAACTCAAAAATATAAAAGCCGCCCTTGCGAGGATCTGTAATCAAGGCTACTGGAGGAGCTCCCTTTTCAAGGGTAAAGCGCAATACTGGCTGATCACCTGCTTTAATCATCTCCTGAGCAGTAAGATGTTCCGGATTAAATACTGCATCTCTGCGCTGCGCAGCGTTTTCCTGTGCTACGACAAATGAAAATGAGGCTGCTAACAACAACCCGCTATTTCTTAGTATGTTCATAAAACCCTCTTGTAAGTTGTATAATTACCTGCAAAGAGTATAGGGGAAAAAGATATTTTTTCATAATCAGACTTTAAAAGAATGTTTTTATTAACCCTGATTAGAAATTATTTTCTATCTGGATAATTAATACTCGGCCTCTCCTGAGAAAACAAACCCGCGCTTAAGCAAAGTAATAATATAAATCAAAATAGCCAGGAACTATCCCCTCCTCTTTTAATCCGTACACCTAGCAACCTTTCCTTTCCAGACAGGATTGATCCAACCCATTATCAAATCATCCTCTAGCGCACCTGTTTTACTAACTATTCTATTTTTTAATCGCCCTTCCTCGACAAAACCTACGCTGGTATACACTTTAATCGCACCTAGGTTAGAAGCCCGTACAAACAACTCCACCCGAGCGACATCTGCATAGGCAACATCATCAAAGCATTCATCCTCAATCTTCCTTAAAAAGGTTGTCCACAATGCCGTCGCAACCCCTTTTCTAAACCAAGTAGGATGAGTAAGCGTTGTACCATCACGTAGCGTATGCCGAAGCGAATCAGGACCAGCACAAAACTTTGATACTGCGCCAATAATCATATCATCCGTACACGCTACAAGCATTAAGCCTGATGTCAACGATTTATCAACCAGCTCAGCAACATATTCTTCTGTTATTTCTTCTGGTCGACGCGCCAAGCCTCCATCTATGCCAGCTGTTGCTCGATACAACTCTAGCAAGCCCGCAACATCTTCTTTTACCACAGCCCGTACCACATAGGGAGATTCTGTTGCTATAGCTGTCGCATTTATTTTCATCATTACACCTGTTAACAACATACCAATAACCACCATTTTAACCTTCATCATTTTAATCCTTCTTTAATAACCTCCGGAATATCTATAGCGCGTTCTTTGGGTACAGATAGCACAATAATTGTTCTTGTGCGCATAATGCCCGGGATTGATTTTATTCGTTCATTTAAAAAATAATCCAAATGTTTACTGTTCATACAGACCACTTTCAGCATGTAATCATCATCACCAGTCACATGCAAACATTCCAGCACCTCTGCTGCATTTTGCATCTGCTGGATAAATTCGGCTCTATGCTGAGGATGCGCAAGCGTTACAAAAACCATAGCGGTCAAAGCAAAGCCTAGCTCCTGGTAATCAACCATAGCAGCATAACCCTGAATCACCTTGGCCTTTTCAAGTTTTTTGATTCGCTCCGTTATTGAGGGAATCGAAAGCTCACACTGTGCCGCAAGGTCAGTCAGCGTTGCTCGGCCATTTTTTAAAAGCTCAGATAAAAGATTAAAATCTAATGCGTCCATACAAAAACTCCTTATTTTATAAACATATATTCATTGTATTTAAATATAAAATAAGTTCAAGTATTATTTTTATATTGTATTTTAAGGCAAAATGAATTAACAATGTTAAAAATTGCTGTTTTATGCATTTCTGGCCTGTGGCCATTTTTTAAGCAGGATTGCAGACTCAGGGATGGCCTTGAAGACGGGCCTGAGTCTGCAGATCTAACATCATCGCTTTAAGAAATAGACGTTCACGCCAAACAATTTTCTGGTTGCAAACAGCAATCCAATGGATCCTGCGGCCACAGCGATCGTGTACACCCAATAGCCAATGCCATCGGCAAGCATGCCTTGCGTGCCAGCAGGCAAAAAGTGAGACCCCAACTGAGCAACGGCATAAGCACTAAGAGCACAGAGCAGAATCTGGATCACATAGCGCATTAAGAAGCGCGCGTACATCCCCGCATGAAAATTAACGTGGTGCTTTACCTTCAATAGTGAAAAGAGCGTAATTGACATAGCAATTGCCGAAATACTATTTGCTGCAGCAATCCCATCCGCACCCCAGTAGTACATCCCCACCAAGTCACACCCAATATTGATACTTGCACACAGCGCCGCTGCCTTGGTTGCCGACCAGGTGTCTTTGAGAGCGTAGAACATACTCAGCAGCACTTTGTTCAAGCAGAGGAACAAAAGCCCCACGAGGTACAAAATCAAAATCACCCCCCCCTGATGAATCTGTTCGGGCGTTGCTTTACCGTTGAGCAGAAACTCAAAGAGCGGCTCTGCAGTGATAATTAAAAAAATAGTCGCAGGAATAATGACCCAAGTAACCAATTTGGTGACCTCCAGCAAGTAGAATTGCAGCCGACGTGGCGCGTACAGCACCAAGCGCGAAAAATGTGGCAAAAGCACACTAGACAACGCTACAGCAAACATCCCCAGCGGAATATTCATAAACCGCGCGCCGTAATACAGCAGCGATACCGACCCTTTTGGCAAGTACGAAGCAATGCTCCCACTAATGAACATGTTCAGCTCAAAAATACTGACCCCAAACAAGCATGGCAAAAACTTGGTGAGGACTGTTTTAAAAGCTGCTTTGGCGGCTGTATCGATAGGAGCAAAGGTAAATCCTTCTAGGCGTAGGCTGGAAGCTTGTCGAATGGGCGAAGTCCGAATAGAACGAAAACAAGCGGGGCAAGCTTTACGTAATCCCTCTTTCTTGGCTCTTTGGCCGGCGGCGTTCAGAACTTGTGTTCTGTATTTCGACAAGCTCAGGCTGAGCGTGATTCAAAATTCCTCATGGTTTCAAAAGAGGTCTAATTTTAGACCTGCAAAAGCCTATTTTGCAAAAACAACAAAGCCTTTTTACCTCTAGATCATACAGTAAGGCTTTTGTAAATAAGGTGATTTTTCTGATAAACGCTAAGATTTAAGATTAGAAAAAATAACCCCGAGATATTACGTGCCAATCTTGCATTCATCGATCCAGGGTAGAAATTACTCACTAAAAAAGTATTTTTTGAGCCTTTTATCCATTTTTTTGCTTTTTTAAAATATTCAAATAGAATAATAAATCTATATTGGCTAATTATTGAAAATGGAGCCTGCCATGAATAAGTACTCTTTAACACATCTAGTAGTTGGTTTTTTGCTAGCACTTGCTAGCACTACATCACTTGATGGTGCCAAAAAAAATCTTCTAAAGCGTGAGCATTCTTCTAGTCCCGTCTTGGTTGAAAACCCATTATTAAAGCACCGCAGAGTCGCACCACCAGCAGATGAGCTTATCGATGCACCATTGACCATTCAACCAAGCACAAATACTTTACCTGCACGAACCACTGTTCTTATGCAGCCTGCGCCGGCGGCACCGCAAATAACAATGCCAATATTTTCTCGAACAATGCATCGCGAAGCTGCGACCGTCAGAACAACAACTTCAGGTGCTGCAGTTATTGCTTCATTGCCAGCAACAGTTCCTACTGTAACGAATCTCATTGAGGATACAAAAACAGGTAACGTCTTGGCAGTAAAACACTTACTAAGCTCTGGCGCAGACGTCAACCAGGTAGATGATGAGGGCTTTACGGCCTTAATATGGGCAACCTGCAAAGGACACCTAAAAATCGTCCGCCTCCTACTCGATGCAGGCGCTGACCCAAACGCCACTTCTCGCAAACAGCGGGTTACAGCTTATATGTACGCTCATTTCTACAAAAAAATAGCCATTGCTCGCAGTCTAAAAGAGCACATAGTGCGCCAGTGTGGTGACAACGAAGAGCTAGCCAGATCCATCATGATACAGCAAGAACTTGCACTGATAGAATCTAGAGGAGCACGCTCCACGAAAGCCAATCTCTGCCCCATATTAACGCAAGAAATAGCTCCAGTAATTGCTCAGGTCAGCGCAAAAATGGGAGGGCCTGAACACTTCACTATCAAGTATGACAACTCAATATCGCCATCTACTTGCCCCGCAACAGAGACCATTTTCATTACATCCCAAGTAATCAGACAGCTGCTGACAAATATTCCAGAAGGTAAAAAAGAACAGTATAGCGCTATTTTTGCTGACATAATTGCACACGAAATTGGTCATAACATTGATCCAGAGTGGCACCAAACCAAAGCGGTAATGGAAAACCGAAATACCTTTTTTAAAAAATTATTGTCCAGATTAACTACCTTAAACCTCAGTGTTCCAGCTCTTCTCTTAGCACTTGCACACAGTGACACACATATCGAACTCGCAACAGCTGTTTTTACAGGAGCCATGTGCGGCTCGACAGCGCTAGTAGCACTTAACCAATTAAACAATCTTAGACTTCAACGTAAGTTAGAATACAACGCCGATCGTTTATCTTTAACGGGCGGAGAAGATGTAGCTACCGCTCCCGCACGATGGGCTGAGCTATTCAAAAATGCAGAAAGGTACATGCACGACTTGATAAAAACAGATTGTGCTAACGCTCTCTCACAAGCGAAAGATGCTTTCGTACAAAAATCACCATCAATGCTTTGGGAAGCCACGAAAACAGCAGGACTTGCCGGCTGTAAGTGGCTTTATATGCACGGGCCAAATTGGATTAGAATTCACCCTCATGATGAAAAACGCATTAAACACATTCAAAAACATGCTAAACTCATGACTGGGGCAGCGAATGCTGCCGAGTAATAGCTTTTTTAATTCAATGCCTGAGAGCTCATATCGCTAATACTGAATACCCCCAAGGTCCATATTGATACTCCATAGCCGCCGGGGCGCAAGCACCAAGCCAATGGCGCTGGCCACGCTGCTTATCACCCCCGCAAGGAATAACAGCCGCAGCCTTGCAGTCATCACATTTAATAGCAAATTCACGCGCTTGCCGCTGCATAAATTCATCTATTTCTTCAACCGCTCCTACTTGATACACCGTTTTCATCACAACTAGAGGGGCTACACAAATTTTCAAATCGCTAGCTTCGCAGGCAAGCCCAGAAAGTACTTTATAAAATAAGGCTAATAAAACATGTGCATAAGATGTGGGTCGCATGCAGCTCGTACAGATAACTGTTGCTTTTCTACCTGGAAATCGTTTGTTTTCAAAATCCCAACAAGTATTCATAATTTCCTGACTTTCCGCGCCAGCCACCTCAAGCCGTTCCAAATACCATTGCGGATGGGGTGATATTGAAAAACTGCTTAGGCTGCCCATACAACAAATTATAAATGCAAAAATTGCAAAACGTTTCATCCCTTACCCCCCTCTTGTCCTACAAACTTTCTCCCTTATCCTCTATCCGCTGCTCTATTACTGCATTCCAGCATGGCACTTTTTTGCATCCAGGACATTCTAAATGAAAGCCATTTGCTAGAGCAAGCATCGCACTATCTAGCGGCCCTCTGGTCATAAACTTCATTTTTAGTGCCTCTATCACTACTGGAATCAAATGCGGTGCAACATACTTGGCTAATTCTATCGCTAGTGAAACAAATAGCTCAACGCCATCAACTTTTCTTGCACACATACTGCACTCTATCATGTTTACAGCTGGCAGGTAAAATCTCTAGTTACTTATTCATTTTTACCGCTTTAAAAAATACACATTTACGCCAAATAGCCGCCGGGTCACAAACAGCAACCCAATAGCACCAGCAGCAATAGAGATGGTATACACCCAGTAGCCAATGCCAGCGGCAAACATGCCTTGCGCTGCGATAGGCAACACTTTGCAAGCAAGATACGCAAGAACATAAGCGCCCAAGGCACATAGCAGAATTTGGGCCACATAGCGCATTAAGAACAACGCATATGGCTTGAGGTGAAAATTAACGTGGTGCTTTACTTTCAAAAGAGAAAAAAGCGTAATTGACATAGCAATTGCCGAAATACTGTTAGCAGCTGCGATCCCATCGGCACCCCAATAGTACATTCCCACCAAGTCACACAAAATATTTATACTCGCACACAGCGCTGCCGCTTTGGTCGCAGACCAGGTATCTTTAAGAGCATAAAACATACTGAGCAGTACTTTGTTCAAACAGAGGAACAGCAAGCCAACCAAGTACAAAATTAAAATCATGCCACCCTGATGAATTTGATCGGGCGTAGCCTTGCCATTGAGCAGAAATTCGAAAAGCGGCTCAGCCGTGATAATTAAAAATATAGTTGCAGGAATAATAACCCAGGTAACAAGCTTGGTTACTTCAAGCAGGTAAAAGTGGAGGCGACGCGGGGCATATAATACCAAGCGAGAAAAGTGTGGCAGCAGCACACTGGAAAGGGCCACTGCAAACATACCAAGGGGAATATTCATGAATCGAGACCCATAGTACAGCAACGAAACCGAACCTTTTGGCAAGTACGAAGCAATGCTCCCACTGATGAACATGTTAAGTTCAAATATGCTTACGCCAAACAGACAGGGCAAAAATTTAGTTAGCACTGTCTTAAATGCAGCTTTTGCCGCCGGATCAATGACGCCAAACGTGAACCCTTGCTTAAAATACATAAATAGGTGCAGCAAAAACTGCACAAAGGCCCCAAAAATAATCCCTCCACACAAATACGTTGCTGGAAGCTGATAGCCCAAACACAACAACAACGTGCCTATAAAAATCACATTCCAGAGAGGCGTGCCCAGCGCAGGAATAAAGAAATGATTTACTGAATGCAAAGCCCCACCAAGGAGCGCACAGCTGGAAATAAAGAGCAGGAATGAAAATAAAATTTGTACAAACGGGATGGCATAGCCAATTTGCTCAGCAGAGAACCCTGGTGCAACCACATTGATAACCCAATCGGCTTTGAGTAACACAAAACCGTACATCAGGAGAATGATGCCTTCAAAGAACAAAAATGAAAGCGTCATGAGCCCACTGGCCTCGCGCTTGTTATTTTCTTTGACTGTTTTGACAATAACCGGCACAAACGAAGCGCTCAGCGCGCCTTCGGCAAAAACATGCCTGAAAAAATTGGGAATGCGAAATGCTGCAATAAATGCATCAGATACGGCACCTACGCCAAAATAGCGTACCATTAAAAATTCTCGCATTACGCCAAGAATACGGCTAAAAAAAGTCAGAATAGCTACCTGAATAGTCTTACGGACAATTGATCGTTTGCTGAGCTGCTGACTCATGCGACTCCCCTTAAAGAATTTAGGCCCGCTCTTTTTAGCCCCAATGGACTTCGCCCATTCGACAAGCTCAGGGTGTGAGCGGGATAAAAAATAGACGCTGATAGCTTAAATTATTTAGGGGGCTGGTCAAGCAAAAGAGCACCGTGCTCAAGCACATAAACTATCTCCATGCGACGGTAGACTGCAGCGTCATGCGAACAGATAACCACACCCATTCCCTCGGTTTTATTTGCTTCAAGCAAAATATCAACCACCAACTGAGCATTGTCTTCATCTAAATTGCCGGTAGGCTCATCGGCGAGCAAAAATGCTGGCTTATTGAAAAGCGCACGCGCAAGAGCAACGCGTTGTTGCTGCCCCCCAGAAAGTTCTGGCGGGAAGGCCTGTGCTTTATCACTCAGTCCAATCAGCTGTAGCAGTGCATGTGCTCGCTCCTTGCATAGATCATCAGAAAGCCCTTTTACACGCCCAGGGAGCATAATATTTTGAATGATGGGCAGTTCATTAACCAAATAATGAGCCTGAAAGGCAAACCCTATCGTATTTTGCAAAAACTCACGCCCCAAAGATGCAATCGATATATCATTAAGAAGGACCTCTCCTTGAGTGGGAACATCCAAACCACCAAGCAGGTGCAAAAGCGTAGACTTACCACTCCCTGAAACACCACGAATAGCATAGGTTTTCCCTTGCTGAAAAGAGCAGGATATCTTTTCAAAAACGGGTCCCGCCTGTGCAGAGGATTCATATATTTTTTTTACCGACTTGAGGACTAGATTTTTTACTAAATTGGCCATAGGATCTCTTTCATTATGCCTGCATTTTATGCCTTACATTCGCATAAGCTACTAAATCTTGCAACCCAAATCCAAAATCTTCTACTATGACAATAGGACACCGCAGCAAACCTTGCAGGTTGTGCCTTCTACCAAAGAATACCATTTTTTGGCAGCATGGTACGCGGGCAATCAATATAATCTGCGCATAATTTATGAGGGGAGGGGGAACTTATGTCACTTCAAAATCGCGACCATAACGCCGAAACAGATATACCTAACATCTTACCAGTGGTACCAACCATAGATGTAGTTGTATTTCCGCACATGGTAGTACCACTACTTATCTTGGACGAAAAAATTATTAAAGGCGTTGAGGCTGCACTGCAGGGGAATAAAAAGATTTTACTCCTGGCTGCACGCCAACAAACGGCAGACTATCATGGTCCGATTGGAATCCACGATTTGTATCAAATGGGCACTGTAAGCACCATCATGCGTGTTATGCACTTACCTGATGGCGGAATTAAAGTGCTAACACAAGGAACATGCAAAGCGCATGTAACTGAAGTTATTTCAGATCAAGAGTTATTGCAAGCACGTGTCAATGTTATTAGCCCTGAAGAAGGACTCCAAGTAGAACAAGATGTGATTGATCTGCATATCAAAAATTTATTAGCTATTGTTGAACGTATGGCGAGTAGTGGTCGTATGTTTAGCCAAGACTTTCAAGTAATTTTAGCCCAAATTCAAGACCCTGAGCGCATCGCAGACTTCATTCTCTCTCACCTCAATCTTAATGTTGCCCAAGCACAGGTACTTTTAGAAAAAGAAAACATCGCGCTTCTACTCGAAGGTATTTACAACTTCTTGCATACAGAATATGAAATGAACTCTATGCAAGAACGCATTCGTAGCAATGCACGTGATTCTATCAATAAATCACAACGAGAATATTACCTGCGTGAACAACTGAAGGCTATTCAAAAAGAACTTGGCGAAGAAGGCGATATTGAAATTGATGACCTCAAAGAAAAGATTGATAAGCTTGCTCTTTCGCCAGAAGCGCGCGTGGAGGTTCAACGTCAAATGCGCCGCTTAGAGAAAACGCCACCAGATTCAATGGAAGCAACGGTAATTCGTAACTACCTTGAGTGGGTAGTGGCAATGCCATGGGGCCATCAAACTAAAGATCATACCAGCATTGAGCATGCAAAATCAGTGCTCGACAAGCACCACTATGGGCTAGAAGAGGTCAAAGACCGCATTCTAGATTTCTTGTCAGTACGTTTTTTAAAACAAGATTGCCACACACCAATTTTATGTTTATTTGGTCCACCTGGCGTTGGCAAAACATCATTGGGTCAATCAATTGCAGAATGCCTAGGTAGAAATTTTTTTAGAGTTTCGCTTGGCGGCGTATACGATGAATCAGAAATTCGTGGCCACCGCCGCACCTATGTTGGTGCTATGCCAGGTCGCTTTATTCAAGCTGTCCGCAAAGCAGCTAGCATAAACCCTGTCTTGGTAATCGATGAAATCGACAAAATTGGCATGTCAAACCGAGGAGACCCATCAGCAGCACTCCTAGAAGTGCTTGACCCTGAACAAAATGCTGATTTTTATGACAACTACCTAGGAGTACATTTTGATTTATCTAAAGTAATGTTTATTGCCACCGCCAACGATTTAGGCAGCATCCCTGGCCCATTACGCGACCGCATGGAAATTATTCAAATTTCTGGCTATACAGAAGAAGAAAAATTAGAAATTGCGCGTACCCATTTAGTACCAAAAGCAGTACGCAATTGCGGCCTTGAAGGTAAAACTTTTGAACTTGCCGACAGCACGCTCCGCATGGTAATTCATAATTACACCCGTGAAGCAGGGGTACGTGATTTAGAACGCAACATCCAAAAACTTTGCTCTAAATTTGCACGTGCATTGGTTGAGACCAATAAGAGCCCCATTATTACAACCGAAAATCTACACGAATATCTTGGCCCATCAAAAATCAGCAGTGAAACAATTACTCTGGGGCATAAAATTGGGGTTACCAACGGCCTTGCATGGACACCATATGGTGGCGATGTGCTGCAAGTAGAAGCGGTGCTGATGCCTGGCAGCGGGAAACTCTTACTTACCGGGCAACTTGGTGATGTAATGAAAGAATCAGCACAAGCTGCCATGACATATGCAAAATCGCATGCAGATATTTTTGGGATTGGAGCAAAATTCTTTACAGAATATGACCTCCACATTCACCTGCCCGCGGGAGCCATTCCAAAAGATGGCCCATCTGCAGGCATAACCTTGCTATCATCAATCCTCTCGGCATACACAAATCGTGCAATTAACGGCGAATTTGCAATGACAGGGGAGCTCAATTTACGTGGAGAAGTACTACCGATTGGTGGATTAAAAGAAAAAATCTTGGCCGCTAAACAGCATGGCCTTAAAAATATCATTATTCCTAAATCAAACCAAAAGGATCTTGCCGGCATGGATAAACTCTTTGAAGGCTTACAGATTCTATTTGTCGATAATGTCAGCGAAGTGCTTGATCACGTGCTGATGCCTCACATAATACGCTAAACGTATTTCTTTTTTGACGGGCTGCTGGGGGAAAAGCAGTCCGTTTCTTTTTTAAACCAATATCAAGCTTATTTCAAAGCTCTAGCAAAAGGTATAAACATACTAGACTGATGCGATTGCCCCGCTTTTTCTCGTCCTATCGGACTTTGCGCATTCAGAACTTGCATTCTGTATTTCACCTTGCGGTATTCTTCGACAAGCTCAGGGTGAGCGAGGATAATTTTATTACTGAAAGCCAATTTAGATAGTTTCAAAAAAGATCTAATATCTAATTATCTAATCTCGAAAAAAAGGTTATTGACACCCAACTCAAAAGTATTCGCTATATAAAAATATAATACACAATTACGATTTATCACGCAAAAGAGCAAAACGCGCCTCTAGCTGAGCCACCAATAAGGCATTATCTTCTCTAATGGCAGTATCAACATCTTCATCAGAAAAAGACTCGCCTAACGGCACAGCATCGAGAGCCTCCCACCATGGGCCAATTTCTCTATCAAGCCGCTCCCAAGCAATCTTAAACGTAGCACCATTTGAATAATTAATTTCAAATTCCTCATCACTCAATAATCGACGTTTTACTAATAATTCGACACTCTGCAAACTAGCATCATCTTGTTGCTTACGAACTTTTTCTATTTGTTTTCGCGTTGCTGCTATTGCTGGGTTCATAATGAGGGCTAGGCTCACCACAAATATCAGAATAATATTCTTCATAAGTATTCATTCCCCTTATTACTCTAAATTTTCCTTATTCCATTTTTCGATCTCATCACGAAAAAGTGCTCTTGCTAAATAATCTTGAAAAGCTGTATGATCAGCAATCCCGTATGGAACAAGAGCCCATGCATCCGGCTGATCGTTCATACCCTCTTGTCCTACAGATAGCTCGCCACCATGTGGTTGCTGCACTAATGATGTTCCATTTTTATACCTTATTGTAGAAATATGCTCCACTGCAGGCCTAACTGCTGTGTCTACATCATCATCGTCGTCATAGGCATGGGTCACACGTAATGAACGACAATACGCATCTTCCTCAGGGCTAATAGTTGAAAATACAGATACACGATCCGGAGAAAAAACAGAGACTGCGCCCTCAATATGGCCAGAGCCATCAGCGACTCTTCTAGCACCCCTATCTGCTGAAGCAAAAGGAACAATTTCGACCTCTGCTACTACTGATTTCTCACAGGAGCTACTTTGATCATAGCCTTCGCCAAGGCTAACCATAAAAACACGCGGGGTAGAATGCGAATAAATTCTACGTTTTTCCGGACTACCCTCGAAAGGTAAATGACACCCTTCTTCTGGTTGCATTATACTAGGGCCATTCGGCTGTTGTGCTCCCATCCATTCAGATTCAGAAATCCCTGAAAAAGGCCTCTGGGCTTTTGCCGCAATGCTCTGAGTATTATAATGTTTGCGAGCAGCAGAAGCGATTGGCTTAATAAAAATAAGCGTAACAAAACTGAGCATTAAGAATAATTTTAAATTTTTCATAAATAACCTCATTAATCTATCTTGTACCGGCTTGTACCGGATTTACGGCGTTGATTTTCTTGTACTTCAAAAGAATGATTGAATAAAAATTCCCCCCCTAGGCTTCATTTCCTAATTGTATTATAATTACAAAAAAACGCAAATAGCCCGAAAATCACTGTTTTCTAAAATATTAGATATTGCGCAGAATACGCTCAAGATCAATAATAGCTTTTTCAAGAACACCTGAATGGTCACGCAGGCAGTATGCTCGCTTGCGAGGAATTTCACCTTTATAAAAATAACGCACCTGAATGACATACCGCTTAAACCGCTCTTTTTCACGATAAAAATCTGCCAATATTTCTTTTATTTCTTTGATATCAAGACGATGCACCCTATCCGTTTCATCAGTAAATTTAGCGTAATAAGCAGACTTTATTTCACGCAATTTAGTGAGCAGGACAAGCATGCGTTCATAATCGTAATAATCACCACTGTTTGCTACCACATCAAAAATAGGTTGCGACCCTCTAGTCATTTGATCGGCAAAAAAACAATCAGCTTCTCGTTGCTGATGCAGATGAATAGCATACCGCCCTATCACCAGCAGGGCAGCTACAATCACAAGATTGCGTATGATTTTTTTAATATTTATTGCCATATTCATCACTTTTTTCGCCCAATTTAAGCTCCAATCCTAATAGATTATTTCTAATTGTAATACTTATACGCCTAAAGTACAAGTTATTTCTTAAGTTTTTTTTACAAAATCCAGCTGGGCAGGTAATGTAGCACTCATCGATTCAAAATACTACGGCGTGCAAGTTGTCTTTACTGTTTGACTCATAGACGCAATTCTCGTACCATACATTCGTCTTTGTCCGTCTAGGCTAAAGCTTCTACGAGACAACGACCTTGTCCACCATAACCAAAAGTGACGGATGGACGGATAACCGTCCCCACAAGACGAATACCGTTTTTTTTGCTTTTTTAAAGGGCCCCATGGAGCTATTTATTATTTTTGCCGGCTTGCTGTTTAGCGTTTTCGCCACCCTTATCTTGAGCTATATTTCAATAGCCACAATGGTTGGCCCCTGGATAGCCCCTACTGTTGTGCTTATTTGCCATATTTTGCTTGCTGGTATGCATAATGGCAAAAAAAAGACTTCCTGGCTGGTAAGTATCCAAGCTATTGGAGCAGGGGGCGGGATCATTGCTACCGGTATTGGCTTTGCCTTTCCTATGCTTTATTTTCTCGACCCGGCAACCTTTAAAACACTTATGGCAAACCCATGGCATTTTTGCCTGCTGCTTTCGCTTTTATGTCTTATAGCAGGAGGATTAGGATTATTACTTGGCAACTACCTAACGCCCTCCCTGGTGGATGATCAAGCCCTTCCTTTCCCGGTAAGCAACCTAACGACGCAAATAGCCACCACCAACTCGTCTGGGGAGCAGACAGCAATGCTGCTAGGAGGAATCATCGGCACCGGTACCCTTTGTGCATTACGAGACGGAATATGGGCCTTCAAAGGTATTCTTAAAAAGACCTATTATCTTATGCCCTCGTTCTTCGGCAAGGAAGCCGCTTTGAGTATTTGGCCAATCCTTTGGGCTATTGGATTCAGCGTAGGCCTCCCCATCACGATTCCCCTTTTAATTGGAATGATTGCTAAGTACACTGTTGTCCTGCCTCTTTCACAACATGCATTGTATTTACCCTTGAGTTTATTCAAGCCTATAGAGCCTGAAACCTTTGCTATTGCTTTTTGTAGTGGACTGGTAGCCTGTGAGCTCATTCTTCAACTGCCAGGATTCATAAAAAAATTATACAGGCGAAAACAGTCTGCTGACCACGTCAGAACTCATGCCAAGCTACAAGCTTTTTATCAACAAATCACTAATGCCGCACGCTCATGGTCCCCAGTAATGCTAGGCATCACAGGAGTATTACTTATAAGCACGCTGCTATTTTTACATATCTATGAGTTCAGTATTATGGCACAACTATTGTTGCTTATTTTTTCAGGCATTGCAGTACTAAGTATTTGTACAATTGGCGGTAAAATTGGGATGATTCCCTTTGGCCGTTATTCAACATTCATTGTAGTCCCCCTCTTTCTCATGTTCAGCCTCTCCCCGCTACAAACTACCATTGTATGCGTTTTTTTTAATATTGCTGCAGCCGCTGCTTCCGACCTTCTCTTTGATATTAAAAGTGCTGATCTAGTAGGGATTAGCCGCCGCAAGATGTACCACTATCAATGGATTGGCCTTATTGGCAGCGCTTTATGTATTGGTATGGTACTATGGTTGCTATTCAGCAACCTGGAACTTGGATCAGAGGCTCTTTTCGCTCAACGCAGTAAAGCAAAAGCACTTTTGCTGCAGTCTTTAAACCTAGATACCACGATTGTTTTTCTGGGCATTTGTTTTGGATGGATACTCAAACGATTCAAAATTAACAGCACGATGGTCTTTGGTGGCCTCGTGATGCCAAACAGCGTTACGCTAGGGTTACTGATAGGTAGCCTAGGCACTCTCCTGGTCAAAAAGCAGGAACGATGGGCGCCATTGTGCGCTGGCATTCTGGCGGCAGACTCCCTCTGGGTAATGGCCAGTATTCTATTCTCCAAATAATTAACCGGCCCTTGCAAGTTTCCCACCTAGAAAGCCCACCCCTTTGACAGTCTGAATGTTTTAATTAATACTCAAAGAACTTAATAGAAATTTAATTTAAAACTGAGTGGTACCAAATAATACTGTTTTTCCAATAAAACAGGTCTTATTGGGGGGTGCCCTTAGGGAAACAAGCATAAAACAGGGAGGCAGTACTATGGTTACTACTCGTTTACGCGTAAAAGAATTACTGAGAGAACGGCGCTGGACCACTAAAGTTCTAGCTGAAAAAACTGGCCTTTCTGAAAGTTATTTAACGCATATAAAAAATGGCACACGCCGGTGGAATGAAGATGCATTAAAAAAACTTGCAGAAGCATTTGAGCTTAGTCCTTATCAAATTCTTGAAGACTCAATTGGAGCTCCTATGGCAGCTGAAGCTGCAGAGCAACAGTTACCTGAAGATCTGCTTGAACAAACCAAAGCGCTCAACTTACAATTAAAAATTATCCCTGTTGTCGGACAAATTCCTGCCCAACCGTCTGAAGCAAATAACCGCCACACCCAGATTTCTACTGGTTATCGCGATCAATTTGTTCCAGTACTTGGGCAATTTGAAGACAACTCAATGTTCGCTCTGTGTGCAGAAGATAACAGCATGGCCCCTAACTTTGTTAAGGGAGACTTTCTCGTTATTTGTCCTGGCATGTGGACCAACTCTGGCGATATTGTTGCTGTTGAGTATGGCGAAGATGACAAACAAATACGCGCTATCATGCAAGTTAACTACATGGAAGACTTCATCGTTCTTGAGTCCGTGAACCATAAAAAGGCTCCTTTAGCCCTGGTTCGTGGCAAAGACCAATTCAGAATCATTGGTAAAGTCATCTATCGCTACCAAAAAATGGCGTAATTTGACCACTGATTGATAAAAATCACATTTCTGTTAGCATAGAGGCTGGTTTTTGATGGGTTCCGTTAATAATCAGCCTTTTTGTTTGGTTTGATTATTATCTCCCCCACTCGTTTATAATATTAAACTAATTCTCTGGGAGAACCATTCCTATGCTACGTTACGAAACACTGCTTCTCGGTAAAACCGAGATGACAGAAGACGATATCGCTATGCTTGAGCGCTCATTTGATAAAATCATTTCAGCAGCTCAAGGTAAGCTTTCTTCATTTGATAAATGGGGCAAATATCGCCTCGCTTTCCAAGTAAATAAAAACACCCACGGTGTTTATATGCTTGTTCGCTACGAAATTCCAGTTAACAGCGCTTCTAGTCTAATCAAAGAAATTGATGAGTTTTTGAAAATCAAATGCGACGAGCTCATTTTGCGCCATGTTAACAAACGCCTTGCAAAAAATGCTCCAGCTACTTACATGAAGCCTGAGTCACTTGATGCAATCCGCACTGGCTCTGTTGATGCATTTATCAAAGATAATAAAATTGATAACTTGCTCAGCAGCGTAGATGCCGCTGGCGACGAATCTGTTAACTAACCAAATTTCACTTACAGGATATTTTTATGTCACGCAATAAATTGAAAATAAGCTCACGCTTGCTTAAGAAAAAAGTACGCAAACAAGCGTTTTTAAACCCTAAACACTGTCGTTTTTGCAACAATGTAGAGCTTGAACAGTCTCTGGATTACAAAAACGTTAATTTACTGAGAAACTTTATTACTGAACGTAGCAAAATTCTACCTTCACGTGTTTCTGGTAATTGTAGCTTTCATCAACGCGCTATCGCGACTGAAATAAAGACAGCACGCGCCATTGCATTGATCCCATTCTGTACTTTACAAGGGTAGTGTGCTTCTATGAGTTTCAAACAACGATTAGATATTCGCAATATCGCTATTATTGCACACGTTGACCATGGTAAAACAACCTTGGTCGACCAGCTGCTTAAACAATCTGGTACCATGGGAAATGACACGACTGATCGTGTAATGGACTCTGGAGACCTTGAACGTGAACGTGGTATTACCATTCTTGCAAAAAATACCGCCATTCGCCTCCCTGAAGCTAAAATCAACATCGTAGACACCCCTGGCCACATGGACTTTGGTGGTGAGGTTGAACGTACGCTGCAAATGGTTGAAGGCTTTCTCCTCTTGGTAGACGCAGCAGAAGGACCGCTTCCTGGAACCCGGTTTGTATTGCAAAAAGCTTTACAGCTAGACCTTAAGCCAATCTTGGTTATTAATAAGATTGACCGTAAAGATGCTGATATTGCTCGCACCGAAGAGATGGTCCATGAGCTGTTCTTAGACTTAGCTACCAAAGAAGAACAACTAACCTTCCCTGTACTTTACGGCTCATCTCGTGGTGGCTTTATGTCACTAAGCCCAGATAAGCACGATGGCACTATGCAGCCGTTATTTGATACCGTTCTCAAGCACATCCCTGTGCCAAAAGAAGAGTCATCTGACTTACGATTGCTGATTACCAACTTAGATCATTCAGATTTCCTTGGCCGTATCGCAATTGGTCGTATTTTCAATGGTGAAATCAACCTGACCAAAAACGTTATTCCATGCAAAGGCGACTTTGTAGGCAAACCATGTAGAATAACCAAACTTTATCAGTTTGATGGCGTACGCCGTGTAGAAGTTGAAAAAGCTGAATTTGGTGATATCATCGCTGTTGCTGGTGTGGATGAGGACATTGCTATTGGTACTACTCTTTGCGATGTTGATAAGCCACAACCATTGCCATACATCGAAGTTGATGAACCAACCTTGTCTATCTTCTTCTCAGTAAATAACTCACCGTTTGCTGGACGCGAAGGTAAATTACTTACCTCACGCCAAATTCGTGATCGCTTACAACGCGAAATCAAAATCAACCTCGCACTCCGCGTTGAAGATACCGACACCCCTGAAACATTCAAAGTTTCTGGTCGCGGGCAACTTCATCTTGGTATCTTGGTTGAAACCATGCGTCGCGAAGGCTTTGAGCTACAACTCTCAGCTCCTGAAGTTATTTACAAGATGGTTGATGGCGCAAAGCACGAACCTTTTGAGCTTTTAACCATTGATGTCGACGAAGAGCATCAGGGCATAATTATGGAAAACTTGGGCAAACGCCGCGCACTTATGCAAAACATGATTCATCATGGCAATGGCAAAGTACGTCTTGAGTTCAAGATTCCTGCTCGTGGGTTGCTTGGTTTCCGTGGCCAGTTCTTAACTGATACACGCGGTACCGGCCTTATGAGCCATCGGTTCGCTGGGTATGAGCCTTATGTTGGCGACATCCCTGGTCGTACCAAAGGAGCATTGATTTCTATGGAGCTTGGCCCAACCACTGGTTATTCACTTGATGGTCTGCAACCTCGCGGCATCCTGTTTATCGGACCTGCAGTTGAAGTCTATGAGGGAATGATTATTGGTGAACATAGCCGTGATAACGATCTAGATGTTAACCCATGCAAGGGCAAAAAGCTTACAAACATGCGCGCATCTGGTTCAGATGATGCTATTAAGTTAGCTCCGCCACGCGCCATGAATTTGGAAACAGCGCTTGACTGGATTAACCGTGATGAGTTGATTGAGGTTACTCCTGAATCAATTCGTTTACGTAAAAAAGGCTTGAAGCCTTCTGATCGTAAGAAATACGAATAAATCGAATTTTAGATTAGATACTAAAAAGGGCTCTGCATTTTTGCAGAGCCCTTTTTTTACTTCGGATACAGCCAAACAAACACAGGCCCCTTAGAAACCCTTTTCTGGATATATCTATACTGCCATCAAATGCAGCTAATCAACAGCCTGATCGACATTCTCTTATTTTTGAGATTTGTTTTGCAAAAAGTATCCGTACTGCTAGAATGATTACGTTATTTTACTAGCAATCTCCCCTCAAAACGTGTGAGATATTTATGAAGCTTTCTACCATTGTCCTCTAAGGGACCAGGTTAGCTGCGATTCAATCGCCTTCTTGTCTCTTTCTTAAATAAAACACTGCCCGTCATTTTTAACGCGGGATCATTTTTATTACCTCAATTTTTCATACCCAAAAGGATTACGCATGGCACACGCCACACGTGCCGTACTTTTCGCGTGTCTCTGCATGGCAAACGCCTGCACGCATGCGTATAACAACGAATTAAAAAAAGAAAGCAATGCTCACATGAATCAAACACAAATAAACAGTTTTGAAACAACCGACAAAAATGGCAACAGAATTACCCTTGAATGGCAACAAAGCAGCTTTACGGACCCTGTTTTTGCACAGGCAATGAAGCGAGCTTGGGAAGTTGCTCGCCCTGCCTATGTGCCGGTTGAAATGCAATTCTTAAAGGCATTTCCAGAAATCGTTGCCACAGAACCGTATTTCAAAGCATTTGAGGCGCTATTTACCAACGGTATCGAACAGGTCGATTGGGTGGCCGCAGAAGCAATCATGACTAACATACTCCAAGGACACTTTATCTTTGAGCCTGCAATGCTAAGTGACGCAATCGTCAAAGCTTACGGGCAAGACAGCTGCATTGTGATCACCGCTAAAGATAGCGCTGGCACACTGCTTGGCTTTGCAGCCTTTATGACCAGAGCCACTTACCCACAAGGCACCGTCAAGGTAATGGCACTAGGAGTATTACCCGAGCACCAAAAGCGCGGGCTTGGTAAAATTTTGATGAGTACGATTTTCAACATCATGCCAGCAACCACCAAGCTCTTTTTGTGTACACGCGTCACAAATAACACGGCACTTGCTGCCTACAAAATATGGGGATTTGTACACGACGCAGCCCCAATTATGGACCATCTCTTTAATCTCGACCATTGGACGTTTTTAACATACAATCCAGCTGAAAAAAGCGTGTTGCAAACAGTTGCAAATACATTGAAAGTATAACCACTAAAAAGCCTCCCAGCCGTTCGGGGGGCTTTTATTTCCTACTAGATTTTTTTCAAAACTGTAAATGGATTTACAGTTCCGCTCCTCCTGATCTTGTTGATGGACCCATCCGTAGGACGTGAAAGAGCGGCAACAAAGAGCTTTCTGTGGCGGCTTTTCACTCCTAACGGGACGTGCTTCGACAGGCTCACCATGAGCGGGCAGATAGCCGCCTGCAATAGCCTCTTTAATTGCGTTGATCTATGGGCCCTGCTAAGCTGCAAAAAATATACCACCCAAAAAGGAGCTCTAAATGTTCAAGTCATTACAGCTATTCGTTATTCTTTGCAGCCTAACCATCATCGCCGAATGCGCTACCAGTAAGACACTATCAAGCAATGTATCAATATTACGTACGCTCAAAAATCTTATTCAGCCAGACGGATACACTGTCACGGATGAAACCGCAGTGCTCACTAGACTCAACCAGGCGATTACAGACCAAGACTTTGACGTAAATACAGTTATTCCTCACCTCAAGATGTTTCGTTGCATCACTATCGAAAGTACCCCAGACGCAGTAGACGAAATTTATAATTACACACTACTGCATTTTGCTGTAGAAGCAGGAATGGCAGAAGTTGTCCAAAGATTATTGCAAGCTAGAGCAAACCCGAACATTAAATCTTACTCTAAAGGTACCCCGTTTCAGGTGCTCGTTAACACAATATCTTCAGAGTCTTGCACTGATACTTTGTTAACTATAGGGCAAACACTTATTAATTACGGCGCTAAAGTTACAACGGCTATGATAAGAAAGTTAACTGAAACGTTAAAGCTTTCTGAGGGAGAGGTTGATACAACTAATCTAAAAATTCTGCTTCACGACATAGCACGATCAAGAAAGTGCTGATGCTAAGAGCGATGATAATATCGCGTATGATAAAATTTATCTTCCCGATATTTACTTAGCCAGTACAGCACATGCACTATAATTAAATTAATTGCTAGCGTTACTAACAACGCAATCACTGCTGTCATTGTTGGCCCGTACGTATCAAGTAACAGCCCCACAACAAAATAGCCACACAAACTTGCAAATAGGGTCGGCAATGCAAGCATTACCTGACTTTTGACTAAATCTAAATGATAGCAACCAACCATCGATGAGGTCATCAATGTTGTGTCTGCAACAGGAGACAATTGCTTACCCACAACAGCCCCACAAGTAATTGCCCCCAACAATGCACTGATCATTGGTAACTGCGCAGGAGTTATAGGAAGTGACAAACCCAAAAATGATGGGACCATTTGAAATGCCAATGGCACTAAAATACTAATCGTTACACCCATTCGACCAAGCAGCCCAGCAACAACTGTTGTCAAAATAAAAAACATAAATGGAAAAAATGCTGATGGCACTTGCCTCATCATAAGCTCAGCCAAAAATGATCCCGTCTTAAGATCGCTCACAATCATACGACTAAATACCCAGCTAAATATGAGAGCAATCAATGTGCTATTAATAAGGAGAAATCCATCAAGAATAATACCAAATAGTTGATTAAGATATAACTGACCCCGAATCAAGTAATAGAGCAAGGATAAAACGACCGCGGTTAAACTACCACCGGCAAAAGAAAAAAAGAAATGCCCTTCACAGAGAGCACTAAAAAAACCTGCTGTCCCCCCTAGCAAGAACCATCCACCAGACCAGAGCATAAGAAGAATAATTGAAGCATATAACGTAACGATAGGAAATAAAAAATCTATTAGTTTACTGTTTTGTTTTGCAGCTTCAGTAGTATCAGCCCCTTGTGGTGGCATTAATGCTAGCTTCCCACCAAACAACTCGCCTGTTTTTGCTGCGTATAATTCGTGGCGAGCCACGACCCCATAAGAAATCCGCGAAGAGGTCATGTACCAAACAATAAAAATAGTAACTATCGCATAGAGCATAAATGGCACAGAGGAGAAGTAAAGTCCTAACGGGTCTGCTTTAATAAGCCACCCACTCTGCCCTTCGCTAACACCAGCAGTCCGCAGTAAAATAATCAGATCAGCACCCCAACTCGAGAATGGCAATAGCATTGCCATGGGCGCTGCAATTACGCTGACCAATACCGCAAGCTTAACCCGAGGAACACTAAATTGATCGGTGATTGGTCGCATCACTGAGCCAAGAGTCATACTGGTAAAATAGTCATCAATAGTCGCAATAAAACCTGTCATAATAAGGGAAGCGGTTTCTGCCCCTTTAATGGTTTTTATCTTCTTCATCGCAAACGCCCCATAGACGTGGGCAGCCCCAGAGCGACGAATAGTCACCATTAAAATACCAAGCATAAAGGTAAAAATAAGTACAAATAGATACGAGCAAGACCAAAAAGCATCCGCAGCTGATAAGCGATCAAGCTGTGACACACGCCAAAATTTACCGATGGCATAATTAAAAGCCTCAACTGAACTGCCATTACTCATAATAAGCGAACTGGCTACAATCCCAAGAAAAAGAGCAAATAGAATACGCTTAGTGTACGCGGCAATACTTATAACAATCAGCGGGGGCAATAACACCAACCACGACGCGTCCATACCTTAAAATCCTTCTTTAAGCGTTATTACTGCACTAATGTGCCAAACTCATAACATGACTATTTTTTTTTGCTTTTTCTATCAAGCGATTGTAATACGTGCAGCAATACAATATTCAGTAACAATCCGCTAGCAATAGCACAGACTGCACTGACAAGACTACCATACTGATCTAAAGTAAGCCCTACAACATAATAGGCCAATAAGCTTGCAAAAACTGTTGGGACTGTCAATTGAATCTGACTTTTTACTACATCTAAATGATATGCGCCTACACTCGTAGCAGACATCACCAGCACATCTGCTATAGGTGACATATGATTACCAACAACAGCACCACAGATAATTGCTCCCAGTAGCGCACTCAATAGCGGAACTTGGGCAATATCAAGAGGAAGTGGCAATCCTAAAAACGTTGGCACCATGCTAAAGGCTAATGGCACTAAAATACCAATCGCTCCCCAGGCCGTACCCATAAGCGTTGAAATAAAAGCAGTAAGCCCAAAAAACATCAATGGAAAAAATGCAAGGCGAACTTGCCCTATGAGCAAATTAGCTAAGTAAGCACCGGTATTCAAATCATCGCGAATAATGCCGCTCAAGGTCCAAATGAGCACGAGCATTAGTAGTGATCCACCCATCAGCATAACACCCTCTCCAACGACTTGCGGAAGCTGCCTTATAGGAATACGCTTGCGAACAAGATAATAAACTATTGTAACGGCTACCGCGCCAAGTCCGCCAACAAATAAGGAATAAAACATACGTGCTTGCTGGAGCGTTGCAATTAAGCCATTTGCCCCACCACACACCAAAGATTCTCCCGTCCACAAAATAAGTCCTATAGTGATGCTAAATAACAATGCCATAGGAACAACAAAATCAATAATACTACTATCTTTTTTTGCTACATCTGCAACCTCGGTTGGCCGATGTACAACAGGTATTTTACCTCCAAATAAATCGCCCGTAGCTTCTGCATGCCGCTCATGGCGGGCAATTATCCCATATGAAACGCCGGTAATAACCATGTACCAGACAGAAGCAACTAGAATAATGGCATACAGCATAAAAGGGATTGCTGACAAGTAAAATGAATACGGATCGCAAGCAAGCACTATTTCTGCTTCATCAAGCCCAACACCAGAGTTACGCAATTGACCTAGTAAATCAGCCACCCAAGTAGACAAGGGAACCAAAATAGCAAGGGGCGCTGCAAGGGAACACACTAAAAGAGCTAGTTTAACTCGAGGAATTTTAAAACAATCAGTAATTGGCTGCATCACTGAACCAATGGTAATGCCACTAAAATAATCATCAATAAAAAAACAATGTGAGAGCATGATAGACGCGACCTGAGCACCTTTTGCTGTTTTTATTCTACGGAGCACAAACGCACCGTAAGCATGTGCAGCACCTGAACGACCAATAAGAGTAATCAAAATACCTAGAAGCACCAAGAAAAGAATTACAAACAAATTAGAGCAGGATAAAAAACTCTCAAGGGATGTTATTTGCTGCAGCTGTGTTGTAAGTAGTACCCGTTTTAAAGCATAGGTTAGTGCATCAACAACATGCCAGTCGGTAACAATCAATGAGGCTGAAAGAGTACCAATAGTAAGCGCAAATAAAATACGCTTGGTAATCGCAGCTAAAAGAATTACAATTAACGGAGGGACGATAACCATCCAACTCATATCCATGCAAAAACCTTTCGAAAAACAAAACTAGTTTTTGAAGTATAGCATGTTTGCTTATTTTTTATAACTTTGAACAGAAGCGCTGCACCTAGTGGACGATATTACGCATGATAAAAGATCTTAAAAGTATTATCAGCAAGATTATCCAGGAAGAACACTCCTGGAAAATTACCCTGCTTAAACGCTGGGCGTCTATTATCGGCCCACTGCATAACTTTATCAGCATTGAAAAAATAGATGAGACTACCCTTTTTCTGGCTGTCACCCATCCTACTTGGGCGCAAGAAGTGCAAAGTTTAGTGCCTACACTCCTGCTTAAAATTAATGCCCAGGTGAAGGGACACTCTATTCAGCAAATCAAGTGCGCTTACCGTCACCAGCGTCCGACAAAAAAAATTAGTCACAACCGTAAACCTGCAGCGCCCCCATTAGTATTACAGCCATTATCAGCACAAGAAAAGCAGCTCCTTGCAACTATGCATAGCCCTCAACTAGAATCAGCATTTGCAGCATACTTAGTACGTTGCAAATCATTAAAAGGGAGAGCGTAGCAATGAATAAAATATACCTTTATACCGTCATACTTACATACCTGTCAATTATACACGCAGCAAACACAGATCAGAGCAAAACGCCCAAGCACATCAAATTAGTCCGCTCACCCAAAAACGCACATAATTATCAAGGCTTTTTAGTGGGAGCGTACAATCATTTTCGCGGTGACCACAAGGCAGCGCTTCATCATTTTCAACATTGTTTATCATACAGCCCATCAGCTTATGCTCACAGCGGCTATTTTCATTTGCTGCAGACGTTAGGAAAACCTCAAGAAATCATTGCTCATTATGAAAACAACCACGAATTGCACGACAAGCTTTATCACGATGTCGCAGCCCAAATTACTATTGCCCAAGCTTACATGGCAACAGGAAATACAGACAAAGCGGAATCTATGTTTGTTCGCTTAGGTGATTTGCACCCTGAGAACGAGCAAATTGCTTATTTTGCTACTATGGCGCTGCTAAAAAATAATCAACTTGAAAAAGCTGATAAATTTATAGCCACGTGCCTTAAAACACCAACGCTTAAACCTAAGCACTTTTTATTTCATTTTTTACAATCTAAAATTCATTTCCAAAAACAAAATCTCGAAGGGGCTCTTGATAGTATCGAAAAAAGCCTTGCGCTCTCCCCCAAATTCCCTCAAGCACTTTTATTTAAAGCAATGGTAATGGAACAACGAAATGACATTGGTAATGCAATTAAAGGATATGAAGGCTTTGTCCATGCAACTAAATCTGATGTCTCTGTTGAAAAGCATATAATTCAGCTCCTCTTCAACAAAGGTGAATACAATAAAGCCATCAAACGACTTGAAAAATTAAACGGTAAAACCCCTGATTATTTTTATGATCTTGGACTCATGCATTTTCATAACAAAAATTATAATAAAGCTTTATCCCTTGTTGAGCAGACTTTAAGTTCTGAGCCAACGCTTATGAATGCCATTTTACTGAAAATTAAAGTATTAGCGGCGTTAGAAAAAACAAGTGACTTAGCACCTTTTGCACAAAAATTATTAATTCAACAACCAAATAACGTGCAAATTTTACAAACCTACTTGCTGCTCAAAAACATGGGAGTATCAACACGCACGCTCATTGAAGTTGGTTGTGCAGCACTTAAAGTACAAAAAACAGCCCGACTCATTGCGACGGTCGCTGATTTGTGCGTTGAAGCAAAAGAAGTTGGGCTAGCTGAAAAAATGTACGGATCAATTATTAAGCATAGTAAAAATGCACAAGTACGTGCTCGTGCTCGTTACCAAACATGTTATGCTCTCTTCGCAGCAAATCAAGAAGAAGCCCTTGAAAAGCGTCTCCTAGAAGTACTTACAGACCAAGTCATCGACCCTGCTGTATACAATTTAGCAGCTTATTATTTTGCAACACATGACAAACAACTGGAGCAAGCATTGTCGTATGTAGATAAAGCATTAGCTCAACGGCCCGATTATCCACCCTATCTTGATACTAAAGCATATGTTTTGGTGAAAATGGGCAAAAAAGACGATGGGCTTGCACTACTACGCGATGCACAAAAAAAATCACCTCAAGATCGGATTATCGCAGCACGTATTTTATCGCTTGAAGGTGGCCTATGGAAATCGTAGTTTTACTCGCTGTCGCTGCTGGATCAGGTGGCCATATTCTCCCCGCCATTACACTGGCATATGAGTGGAAACAAGAACAAGCAAACCGACGCGTTGTTTTTATTACTGGCAATTCTGCTCTTGAGCACCGCATCATGAAACAGCCAACAGCAGTCGACCATGCACTCCACCTCCCACTAGCAAAAATATCGCTGCGTCGCTGGTACCGCCTTCCTCTTTTTTGCATACAACTTGCACACTTATTTTTAAAAAGTCTTTTTGCTCTCTGGGAACACAAACCGCAACGCATAATTTCTACTGGCGGCATTCATGCCATTCCAGTCTGCTTTGCGGCATGGATTATGCGTATTCCTATTGATGTTTATGAATTAAATGTACTACCGGGCAAAGCAGTACAAATATTAAAATACTTCGCCACAAGGCTTTTCTGTGTTTTTAAAGAAACGCAATCCTATTTACCGAAAAGCACGCTGATTTCATACCCGATCCGACATGAAATCAAACAAGCTCATATACCCCTTACTGATCTCTTGGCAAGTATTAATCAGCAACATAGAGAACAACCACTCTGGCTACCTTTTGAAATACAACGAAAAACTATTTTTATATTGGGAGGCTCTCAAGGGTCACAGCTTCTTAATAAGCTTATCAAAGCATTTTTAGCAGAACATGAAACCTTTAGACAGCGCATTCAAGTCATTCACCAAACTGGTGCTTTTGAAGAGATGGACTGGCAACACTTTTATAAACATCAACAAATTCCTGCCCTTACTTTTAGCTATGATCCACTGATTACTCGTTACTACCAATGTGCCGATCTTCTTATCTGCCGGGCTGGGGCTGGTACCTTATTTGAGATTGCCTACCTACAGCGGCCTTGTATTGTAATTCCCCTCTTGGCACACACCACTGACCATCAATTATACAATGCGCGCGCAATGGCAGAATATCATCCGACTCTTTTTACTGTTATAACCCAAAAAGAAGTTGCCATACATCCAGAGGTTTTATTTAAAAAAATAAAATCCATTTTGGCATTTTAAACAAACCCTAAAGATTTTCTGTTAGGCAACCATCTCTGCTTAAAAGCACCATATATTCCTAATTATACGCCCTCACCCCATCTGTTTGATTATGAGAACAGCGGGCAAGGCCGCCCTTAGAGTCCATTTGCCAAAAACTCCCATTTGAAATATAATAAAAAACTAAGCTATACCATTATCCTGAACATTACGTGGAGGTTATTATGCCATTTTTAACATATGGCTTGCTCTTTTTGTATACTATTTCCTTAGCTTTATCACCAACAATCGAAGCCGCTGCAAGGCCTTTAACTACCAAAGAAAAAATGCTTGCTCGCTTAGATCGGCTCGGAACAAGAGATCTCTTACATACCAGAATAAAGCAAAAAAGCGACAAAGGAGTAGGCCTAGGTGATTTTTCTATCATTAAAGGACAACTCAAAAAAGCTCAGAAAAAGTACCAACAGCGTCGGTCAGGAGTCACCAAAGATCAATTGCAAAAATACGAACAAATAGCCAGCACTTTTGCTCAAAAATTACATCGTCAAACATCACATACTCAACAGCGCTTTGCTCTGTTGGCAGATGGTATTGCTACTTACGCTGCACCCATGCACGCAGTAAATGATGCATTTGCCGCTGCGGCCATTGCTGGCCTTGATGAAATACTATTAGCAATTATACAAGAGGGAATGGAAGTAATTCAACTCGCACTCACCATTACAGATAGCATACATGACGGCAACAGCCAGGTACTAATAATAGAAGATAAAGTTGTTGTTCCTCTTCTGGGTAATCGATTCAAAGATTGGATTCGAGCAGAAGCCGCAAAGGCGTCCGCAGCTAGATCTCAAAGTGAAGAATCCTCATTTCAAAGGCTCTTCGAAGCATTGACCTTGAAAAAAAGCTAAAAATAAAATTCCTTTAACCAAGGGCCGGGAGTGGCTCTTGGTTACTTTTTCGTAAGCGTGATTCACCTTGTCTCTCCTCCCACTTCTGGTACACTACTCCTTAAACCACCTATTTTATGTTTGCTTGGAGGACCATGATTCCACATTTAGCCCATATATACGGCCCCATTTGGATTCAAAGCTATGGCTTTATGATTGCTGTAGGGCTGCTTATTTTTATGTATCTCACGCTCAATGATCCCCGACGCAAACAATTAGCAAGTACTGAAGTGTATATCAATGGGTGCTTTTTTGGGCTTCTCTGCGGCGTACTTGGTGCGCGCATCCTCTATGCATTATCGTATCCCGCTGAATTTGCTGGCCGATGGCATGAGTTTTTTATGCCTTGGGTAGGCGGCCTCACTGTTATCGGGGCCATTGCTGGTGTAGGGATTGGCAGTTTATGGTATTTCAAACGATACCATATCCCTGCCCTACCAATGTTTGACTTAGTTACGCTCTATGGACCGTTGCTACAAGGTATTTCGCGTCTTGGCTGTTTAGCTGCAGGTTGCTGTTATGGCGCCCCAGCTGGTGACTTACTATGGGCAATCACTTTTACTCATCCTGATGCTCATGCGCCTTTATTTGTTGCTTTGCACCCCACACAGCTATATGCAGGGATTGCATCATTTATCATTTTTCTGGTACTGCTTTCACTTCAAAAATACCTGCTCAAAAGACCTGGCTTAACTTTCTGTTGTTATCTGGCACTTGAAAACAGCGCACGTTTTATGGTTGATTTTTGGCGAGGTGACCGTGATCCGCTTATTGGTAATTGGGGCCCTTTCATTATTTCTCAAGTACAGCTCTACGCACTTATTGGCCTCTTCATTGCACTAACCGGCCTTTGCTGGCTACTATTTACTTCAAATAAATCATAAGCACCTATGTCTCTTTTCAATTTTATCAAACAACAAGTACCTATTCTCGATGTTATTGGCGAGTCAGTTAACTTAAAACCAGCAGGCAGCTACTGGAAGGGCTCGTGCATTTTCCATGCTGAAAAAGATGCCTCTTTCACTGTTAGCCCCGAGAAGCAAATCTATTACTGCTTTGGATGCCACGCCTCCGGAGATGTTATTTCATTTATTGCCAAACTAGAAAACCTTAACCAACTGGAAGCAGCACAATTATTGGTCGATCGCTATCAACTTACAGTCCCTGCCGAATTTACTAAACAAATGCACAGCAGCACAGCTGAAGAAAAAGATGCCAAAGAGCGCTACTTTCAAACCTGCAAAGCTTTTGCTTTATGGACGCATAAGCAGCTTTTTAGTCATCAGTTTGCAATTGATTATCTGCTGCAGCGCTCTATCAGTTTAGAAACTATTAAAGCATTTGAAATTGGCTACTTTCCCGGAGGGCAGCATATGATTGCACGACTCCAAAAAGACTTACAACCTGAAGGCTTTCTTCTTAAAGATCTATACGATGTAGGAATTTTTGCAGAAGGGAAAGGCGCTCCTTATTCACCATTTGAAGAACGTATTATATTTCCTATCAAAGATACACAAGGCAGACACTGTGGATTTG
Source organism: uncultured bacterium (assembly GCA_903825355.1). Taxonomy (GTDB): domain Bacteria; phylum Babelota; class Babeliae; order Babelales; family RVW-14; genus CAIKAH01. The sequence continues at coordinate 57,205 of CAIKAH010000055.1, forward strand.
GGGGACGCATTTTTCGGACAGGTGATGAACGTGCAAAATATTACAACAGCAAAGAAGCTGATGGCTTTGAAAAAGGTAAAATCTTATTTGGCTTTACCGCAGCAAAAAAGGCAATCCAAAGCGAAGAATCAGTTTTTCTTGTCGAAGGGTATATTGACTGCATTATGATGGCGCAGTATGGGTTTACTAATACGGTAGCGACCCTTGGCACCGCCTGCACCATTGATCATTTAAAGCAGCTTAGTAGGCACGCCCACACGCTGTATGTGCTGTACGATGGCGACCAAGCTGGCCAAAAAGCGATGCTCAGACTTGCCGAACTTTGCTGGGAGGTTAATTTAGAAATGTATGTTATTACCCTACCCGCTAAGCACGATCCAGCCTCTTTTTTAATTGATGGCGGGGATTTAAACACCTATAAAAATAATGCTATAGAAATTATGCATTACTTTATTAACTCACTGGGAGCAAACTTTTTAACTAAGCCCTTGGCTCAGAAAATGAGTTCCGCCGAAAAAATTGTTGCCACAATAGCAAAAATTAATAATAGCTTTAAACAAGATGTTTTGCTGCATCATGCAGCCGCTGTCATGCAGATGCCATTTGATTCCCTTAAAGCCCTCCTTGGCACTCTCAATCGGAAAAAAGCTCAAAAAATACAGTTTGAAAACAAGGAAAAGATTCCTCCTGTAATCGTAACGCCTACTGAATCAGAAGAGCCAGACAATCAGTTACTAGAAGAAAAAATATTTTCTGGTATACTTGGCGGCATTGCAGCTGGTAGGCTGTTACACGTTCCTAATGATGTGCGGCCCTATTTTAGTTCACGCATGCAGAGCTTATTACAGCTCGTTGAGCAATGGCATAGCCATCATGATGGATCATCGTCGGTGAGTGAGCTACTTGCGTCCTTTGAAGCAATTCACAAGGATTGGGTAGTTCGGGTTGCGATGCAACACAATACGCAAACATGCCTCGAGTTATTTGATCGACTCTTGGATAGATTTTGCAAAGTTCACTGGCAAAGAATAGTCAAAGACATAAAACAGCAGCTGGTCAAAGCAAAACAAGAAAATGACATACAGACGATGAATGATGTGCTTGAACGTTTTTCTCACCTCAAACAAGGCATGATGCAAAGGGGGCTTGTACGATGAAAACTGGTAAAAAAAATTCACAAAAATCCATACAAAAAACGAGTAAGAAAATAGTGGCCAAAAAACAAACAAGTACTAAAAAATTGGTTGCAAAAAAAACTCCCCTTAAAAAGGCACAATCAGCTGTAGTTAAAAAAAGTACACGCTCCAAAAAGATTACGGCTTTAACCAGCACTAAAAAAAGCGCGGCCACCGCAAAACGCCATATGGATATAAAAAACCCTGCAAAAAAAGCCGGGATTAAAATTGCCAAACCAAATAAGCTTGCTGCGTTACGCAAAGGCTATCAAGAGACTACAATCATAGAAAAAAAAATTGTAGCAGCTCCAAAAGCTCCTATTGCAAAAAAACCAAGCAAGCCCGCTATTACAAAAACAAGCACAGAAAAACAGCCTACCCCTACGCTTGTTAAGGTAGGAAAGTCAAGCGTTGTTGCGGCTACTAAAGCTACACTCCCTCAAGCCTTTACTGTAGATTCAGATCCTAAAAAACTTCTAACAAAAGCGACTATCTCAACAGAAAAAATTAAAGTCGCTAAGAAACCGGTTGCTAAGCCCTCGAACACACAAGTAGCTCCTGCACGGCAACAAAATGATGAAGACTTGGAAGATTTAACTGCTCTCCTGAGCATTCCTGATGAAGAACAGCTCCTAACGCAATCGCTAAAAAGCATTGACAAGCATGTGGCATCATTGCTCGAGCGAGGGCGTACCGAAGGCGTATTAACTTACGAAGAGCTTATGTCTTTCAACCAAAGACACCGACTCTCAGATGAAGACTCCAACGAATTAGTACGGATTCTTGAACGTGAAAATATTGATTTAATTTCACAAGATGAACTAGAAGCTGGCTCACAAGATTTTGATGGGCTCCTCGAAGCATCAACTACTAAAACGACCGCCTTTGAAAAATTACCTAGTGATATTGAAGGGAGTCTCGATGGCAGTGAAACAAGTGACGCTGCACATGATGATGACTACTACGATAAAGACTTGGACAAGCTTAAGAGCATCATGGAGCCTAGCCAGCTTAATGACCCGGTCAAATTATACCTTAAAGAGATCGGTAAAATACCTCTACTAAACAAAGAAACAGAAAAGATTATTGCCGACAAAATTGCCAGCGGCAAACGCGAATCGATTGAAGCAATTTCAGAGTTTCCATTTGTTGCTAAAGATTTAATGGGCTTTGAAGAACGCATTAACAAAGATACACTTTTCCTCAAAGATCTAGTCCAATTTTCTGATTTCGATGAAGATAATTCACCCAAATTTGAAGAAGAAAAAGTCAGACTTATCGCCTCTATTCAAGGGATTAAAGAGCTGGCAAGCAATGAAGACAAAATTTACCGCTCATACCGCAACCAACTTGATTCTGAAGAAAAAAAGAAAGAGATGCTTGCCAAGGTTGAGCAAAATAAGCGCCAAATCGTACTTGCCATTCGCGCTATTAAAGTTTCTACTAAGCAGATCAAAAAATTTGGTAAGAAAATTGAAAAACTTTACTACAAAATACAAGAAAAAGACGAAGAAGTGCGCAATGCTGAATCTAAGCTGGCATTCTACCGTAGCCTTAAAAAACCAAATGAAAATGATCTTGAGCAAATAGCTATTCTAGAAAGCGTATGCCGCAGTGGCCAAAAGCTTGCTAAAAAAGTTGAATCTGAAGCAGGTATTCCACGAGATAAGATTTTTACTCATTACAAACGTTTTATTATTGCTCAAGCAAAAGATAAATCTGCAAAAGACGATCTTGCTCGTGCCAACTTACGTTTAGTCGTGAATATAGCTAAAAAATATATTAACCGAGGACTCCACTTTCTTGACTTGATTCAAGAAGGAAATATTGGCTTGCTTAAAGCAGTTGAAAAATTTGAATTTGAACGTGGCTTTAAATTTTCAACCTATGCCACATGGTGGATTCGTCAAGCAATCACACGCGCTATCGCTGACCAATCACGTACTATTCGTGTGCCTGTACACATGGTAGAAACATTGAGCAAGATTAATAAAATCACCCGAACCTACGTGCAAGAACAAGGCCGTGACCCAAGCTACACCGAGTTAGCAAAAGAATTAAACCTTGATGAAAAGAAAATTAAAAACATCATCAAGATTTCTAAAGAGCCGGTATCGCTTGAAACACCGGTGGGCGATAGTGAAGACACTTACTTGAAAGACTTCATTGAAGATGAAAACGAGTACTCTCCTGTAGATGCTGTTATCAATGAAGACTTAAAGGAAAAAGTGCGTGAAGTACTTAAAACCTTGACCCCGAGGGAAGAGAAAGTACTCAAGATGCGCTTTGGTATTGACGTTGCATCAGAGCATACCCTTGAAGAAGTAGGTAAAGACTTTTCGGTTACGCGTGAACGTATTCGTCAAATTGAAGTAAAAGCATTACGTAAACTGCGCCACCCATCGCGCAGTAAGAAGCTAACCTCTTTCATTGAAAAAGATGTTGATGGTGGCTCTTCTAACGACCCAATTGAGTAATGAAAATTGCTTATGTTATCAGTAGCTTAAAGATTGGCGGAGCTGAAATAGCGCTTGCGCAAATAGCCCCACGAATTAAAGAAAAAGGTCACGAAGTATTCGTGGCCTTTTTTCATGATGGCCCTATCCGTGCTCGATTGGAAGCAGCAGGCATAACGACCTTTTGCATAACCGGCCTACTCAACCGTTATGATATGGTAGCCTGGTGGCGATTGTCTTGCTGGCTCAAAAGAAATCGCATTGAGCTCTTACACACGTCTTTATGGTCCGGCAATATTATTGGCCGTTTGCTAGGACGCTGGCATAATATTCCTGTGGTGAGTGATTTACATGGTAATTGCCAGACAGAAGGAGCCCTCCGAAACTGGGGCGACCGATTAACCGCTCACCTGTCCAGCGTTACCATCGCGGTAAGCAATTCGGTAGCAGTTGCCTATAAAAAATATATCCTTAAAAAGCGCTTCATAAACATCGTTACCATCCCGAATGGAATTGAAACAGCTAATATTGTGAATGCCCCTGTCACAGCTCCCCTTCATCGCTCAGCTTTTAATATCCCAACTGATGCATTTGTAGTAGGTGCTGTTGGGCGCCTGGAACCAATTAAAGGATACGAGCTCTTAATCGAAGCCTGTGCATTATTACCAATAAATACGTACCTGCTTATAGTAGGAGATGGTAGTTGCCGAACAGAGCTAGAACAGCTTGCAGTAAAAACTGGGCTGGCAAACCGGTGCATTATTACCGGATTTAGAAACGACGCCTTTCGTTTTTATCAGCTTTTTGATTGCTTCGCCATTGCTTCACACAGCGAAGGGCTTTCGCTTGCACTCTTAGAGGCTATGGCAGCAGCCTGTCCGATAGTTACCACCAATCAATACACTACGCATGATGTTTTAACACACGACTGGACTGGCTTAATTACTACGCAGCGAGTTCCCAGCGAATATGCAAAGCTTTTGCAAATATTTGCCCGCAACCCTTCTTTACGCCATCGGATGGGCACAGCAGCTCAAAGACACGTTATTCAGCATCATGAGTTAAGCAGCGTCATTGAACATTTGGATTCACTTTATCGACCGCTAAAAATTCAACTTGAAAAAAACAGGTCGGTTGATTGAGGCTTTTATGATTCTTTGCATAACAAAACATGGTGATACAATTACGTAAAAAAACATTTAAAAATCAGTTGCATTTTGACCAATCAGACAGTATCATTGATTTATAAATTTTAAATTTAAATCATATTTTTATTTTTGATAACCTCCATTTCCCCTGTCCGTGACGTTCGTCTGGATGGGGGTTTTTCTTGCCTATGAATTATTACAAAATTATCGTCGCCTACGATGGCACAGCCTTTCACGGTTGGCAAATACAGTCTCACGACTTAACACTCTGCTCTGCACTGCAAGATGCCTGGTACCGCTTTATGCGCGAACGTATCTCAATTCTTGGCGCTTCACGTACAGACGCAGGAGTACATGCACTGGGCCAAGTAGCACGCTTTGCGTCCAATCTACCTGCAGGAATTGCTCTTGAGCAATTGCGTAAGGCATGGAATCAACATGTACCGCCAGGTATTTACATTCGCTCACTAGAACCTATGCCACCAAACTTTCACCCATGCGGCAACGTACTACAAAAAACCTACTACTACACACTTTTTCTAAAAAAACCTCTACCAATGGTTGAACGTTTTGGGTGGTACCCTGACTTCATGCCGCATGTAGATATAGATAAATTTGAACGTGCATTACACCGGTACATTGGCACGCATGATTTTGGTTCTTTTTGCAAAATTGACCAAGACGATAAAAAAGATACAATCAGAACTATAGACAGCATCAAGCTTCGCAAAATTCCACGCTGGGGCATCTTACTAGTAGAAATCAAAGGAAAATCATTTGTACGTTTTCAGATCAGACGCATGATCGGATATGCATTAGATATTGCACACCGACCACATATGCCGGTAGAATACTTGGATGAGTTATTAAAAAATCCCAATCCTCGACAGCTTTTGGTCAAAGCAGAGGCCAAAGGACTATGTCTGAGGCGAATTATATATAAACGCCATGAACACACATCTGATTGAACTACTTAAACGTTCACTTACTGGACTAGTACTGATTGTCAGTTTTGGCGGAGCGTATTTGCACTCATCGCTACTTTTTATTGCCGCTCTTTTGGTATTGCTGTGCATTACCCTCTGTTGGGAATGGCCACGACTGGTTAATCTTCATAAAAATTCACGCATGGCCTTAACCATCATGTACCCTATCGTGCCATTTGCAACGCTTATGTGGCTTACTCACGAATTTTACAGTACTGATTTTTACCTACCAATCTTCCCTTTTCTAACGGCATGGGCAGCAGACACAGGTGGCTACATAGTAGGCAAGTTGATTGGTTTTCATAAAATGTGCCCCACCATCAGTCCTGGTAAATCCTGGGAAGGTTTTACTGGCAGTATCATAAGCGTGTTTGGAATGTGCTGGCATGTGCTACCCAAAATAGAGCTCTTCAAACCAACAATCCTAGTAACCAATCTAATAGCACTTTTTTTCTTTGCGCTACTAATCACCACTATCGCCTTCTTGGGAGGCTTTTTCCTGTCCGTGCTTAAACGGAAAGAAGGACTAAAGGATGCTGGCTCATTATTACCAGGGCATGGAGGCATTCTGGATCGATTCGACGGGGTGCTGTTTGTTGGATTAACAACCGCTCTTTTGACTGTTATCTTTCGCTAAGAGACTACTAATCAAACCATCAACAATAAATCATTTTTTTGATTTGAGCAGGTCATTTAGCAATAATCGTGCTCTTTAGCAAAGCAACCACTTACAATAAGTCTAAGCGCCTTTTAAGCTTATGCATAGCATACCAACCAAAGCCAATCGTGTAAGCTATTAAAACGGCTAAACAAAGCCAAAAATTAAGATATTCCGTTTGTCCCATAACAGCTGCCCGTACACCTTCGCACATATAGGTTAACGGATTAAGAAGCGCAATACATGCGATATAAGAAAACACCTTAAAACCAGTGAAAAAAGAAAACCAATAACACCCAAGCAGCTGCATAGGGGTATATACCCGACGCCAAACACTATTAAAGGCACGATTTGTTGGAATCCAAGCAGCAAGCCATAGTCCAAAAAAACCAAAAAATGTTCCTGAGAGCAATACAACAAGCAACAATTTAATAATTGACAATTGAGATAAATCCATACGACTACCAAGAATGAATTTACCAATCAGAAGTAAGGGTAATGAGATAATAACTGAATGAAAAGCAAATGAAAACACACGGTAAGAAAGTACAAAACGATAGGAAGAAGTGGGCAGCGTAAAGTAAAAATCTATACAGCGCATAGAACAAAAATCACTAACTAATTCACTACCCATACCTAGAGAAAGATAAAAAAAAGTAGAAGCAAGTGCACCTACCAACAAAAAAGTGCCATACTGCTGATTCATGCCAACGCTTGGCAAAACATAGCCAAACGTAATAGCTAAAGACCCTGGCCACGTGATAGCATTAATTAAATCGCCTACAAACTCCCGGCTAAGCACCCGCATATCGCGACGCATAAGTTGTAAAAAAATAAGCGCATTATTCATCATTATATTATCTCCCTAAGAAAATTTTATGCACAGCTTCAGTTTACTATGATATGCTGCTGGATAAAAGTGTGTTGTATAATACCTTGTTTTTGCTAGAAAGCGCCGTTATGATTACAAGAAGCGCATTTCCTTGGTTGCTATTATCTGCGACCGTAAGCTTTACAACTTTGCTTAACAGTAGAACCATTATGCTTGACCCTGCCGGCCATGCAAAACAGCCAGGCAGACAGTTGCATGAGTCATTTGAACGAGCAGAAACGTACAAATGTGCCGAACTAATCAAAAAAATTATTGAAATAAAAAGCAATATCAATGTGCTTATTACTCGCGCACCTGGAGAAGAGATTATCCCACTACAAAACGCTTCTTTTGCAAATAGAACCCATGCAGACCTCTTTGTAAATATCCATTTATACAAAGAAGACGCAGAACAGCCAAGTATTAATCTAGCATATCTAACGTATGATACGCTGCTAGATCCAACATACACTACTATTAAAAAAACTGACTTTATGCCAATTAATCAAGCACATTGTCCCGCATTAGCTACTACCAAGCGTTGGTGTGCTACGATTATTAATACGCTAAAGACATCTGTTCCTGCTCGCTGGCATATTAACCCACAAGCACTCGCGTTGCCGCTTAAAGAGCTCCAGGGCGTTACCGCGCCAGCAATTACTATTGAGCTAGGCGTGCACCGTGATAATGAGTATCAAGAAATAGCTGAGCATTTGGCACTTGCATTTACCTCACTTAATAACTGATTTAGCCCACGTTTGCCTCCCCCCATTGCTAGGAGATCTTCATGCTAGAAAACGCCCTTCTTGCTAACCTAACCGCCGTCCTCTTTTATGCTTGGCTAATAATTGGCACCCTGTTCCTCTTTATCGAACTAGCCATGCCAGGTTTTTTAGGATTTGTCTCTTGCTCATTTGGCTGCTTTGCTGCTGCTTTTGCAACTCATTACCAGGTTAGCCCTTTCTGGCAATGCTGGATCGCATTGGGCATAGCTGGCATCAGCTTTCTCATCTTATGGGGCATCGTAGAGAGTAAAAAAAGCACTTCCCTCTATAAAACTAATGCCTATAGCCTTATTGGGCAGGATGCCATTGTAACAGAAGAAGTATCAAAATCCCGCGCTGGTCGCGTAAAAATCAAGGGCGAAGAATGGGTTGCAATTACTCATGGCTCTTCTATACTGGAACCAACGCAAAAAGTTCGTATTAAAGCTCTAGACGGCAATATGCTGATAGTTGGGTAGCATCTATGTTCATGATTATTCTTAGTGCCTTTTTTGGTATTTTCGCCCTTTTCCTTATTACCACGCTTTATAAAGCAACCTATTTGGTACGCCAGGCAGAAGTCGTACTCATCGAACGCTTTGGTAGCTTTCATAAAATGCTAGAACCAGGAATCCATTTTGTGGTGCCATTCATAGACCAAACGCGTAGCGTTTTTTGGACGTATGTTAAAGAAGATCATCGTGGCAAACCTACTTACCGCTACAGCGAATTGGTTGAGCGGATTGATTTGCGTGAAGCAGTCTTTGATTTTCCAAAACAAAACGTAATTACCAAAGATAACGTTACTATGGAAATTAGTGCCCTGCTCTACTATCAAGTTACTGATGCAAAAGCAGCTGTATATGAAGTAGCAAATTTACCACAAGCTATCGAGAAACTAGCCCAGACTACTATGCGAAATATTATTGGAGCCATGGACCTTGATGAAACACTAACCTCACGCGATAACATTAATGCAAAATTACGCGTAGTCCTTGATGATGCCACGTACAAATGGGGAATCAAAATAAATCGCGTAGAGCTCCAAGAAGTCTCTCCTCCGGCAGATATTCGAGAAGCAATGGAGAAACAAATGCGTGCCGAACGTGATCGTCGTGCACATATTCTAGAGGCAGAAGGACGAAAAACCGCTGCAGTACTAGAGGCAGAAGGAGACTATTTAGCTCGTGTTCAACGTGCAAGAGGTGAAGCAGAATCACGTGAAATTCTAGCTAATGCAGAAGCTCAGGCAATTAAAATTGTTCAACAGGCACTTCCCGATGCAAATCCATTGCCTTATTTAATTGCTCAAGCGTATATTAAAACCCTTCCTGAAATTACAAAAGATAAAAATGGTAAAATGATTCTTGTGCCTTATGAAGCTTCAGCACTGACGGGCTCACTCGCGACCATCAAGGAGCTTTTTAATCACCAGCAATCGTAGTTAAGCTTATGCAAGAGGTGTGCTGTGCGTCATCATCCAAAGTCTGTTTTGGCAATCACGCTCAGCGTAGCTGCAAGTATTTGGTGGGCAAGCGTACAAAACTACTCTTCAAATGCGGACGAACGCATCTATTCTCGCCAAGAATGCGCTGAAGACCTGTGCAAAATTAGTTATGACCTTGCACAATTTGCCCTTTATCGCAATGATACGAATGGAGCAATCGCTCACCTTAAAAAAGCCATTGATTATAAACCTAGCGAGCTACTACCATACCAGAAACTATCTGCATGCTACCAAGAATTAGCTCACTATGAGCAAGCACTAAATGTGTACCTTGCCGCACGGCATGCCACCGCTGGTAATAGCGCTAGAAGAGCCGCACGCGATCGGCGGGCCCTGTTGCAAAATCCGTTGCCGTGGCAAGGAGAGAATATCACTGGTAAAAAATTGTATGTAGACGCTGACTATTCGCTTGAAGACTCTATCTGTTTTCTACGATTCTTACCCCTCTTACAAGCATTTAAAGCAATGGTATTTTGCAAAGTCCCACACTCATTACTTCCACTCTGCAACAACTCATTTCCTTCAGTACAATTTTTTAGTGATGGAACAGCTGAACACACCCCTTCGTGTGATTATTATGTTCCCATCACCTGCCTACCACTTTTCCTCAATATTACACTCAAAACACTTACTCCTTCAAAGGCCTATCTGGTCGCCGAACAAACACAAGTAGCGGCGAAAAAAACAATCTTTTCATCAGACAAAATACATATCGGCTTATGGTGGTATAACCACATGCCAAAAAATACTATTCCTCTTTCACTCTTGCAAGATTTAGCAGTGACTCCTAATATAGAGTTATATGCTCTCCAGCCAATGCATTACAGTAATGCGAATATCATTGACCTAAGCTCAGAATGTCATACAGTCCATGAGACCGCAGCACTTCTTGCCAATCTTGATGTTATGATTGCAATTGATAGCCCTGTTGCACATCTTGCTGGCGCGGTAGGAACCCCGGTATGGCTATTAGCTAAGCACGTACCTGACGATTGGCGCTGGTCGGTTGCGCGCGTGGAAAATACCTCTGCTTGGTATCCTGGCATGCGTATTTTTCAACAACAAAAGGCTGGCGATTGGCTTTCAGTTATTGCTGATGTGCAAGAAGCACTTATTGATCAACATTTTCAAGCGACCGGTGAAAGGTAATAGCAAAATGATGCGCGTAATCGCGTAATGCTATAAGCATCTGGCCTACATAATTTTTTGGATCCAGCTTTTTCCCTTCAGGGATACGCTTAGAAAATACCGTTTCTTCACGTTTAGCAAGACACACGAATGATGCTTGAGGAAAGAGATCTTGCACTGCATTTAATTGCCCCTTGCCCCCATCAATCAAAATAAGGTCTGGTAGCTCAGTTTGATCCTTGTAGCGCCGGGCAACAATCTCACGCAGTGACGCGTAATCATCAATCTGATACACTGTTTTGATATGAAATTTACGCAATTTATCTTTCACTACCTGACCATCCTCAAAGCGCACACAAGAACCAACCATAAAAGTCCCTTGCTTGTGCGAAATATCAAAGCAGTCGATGGTCTTTGGCTCATAATCAAGTTTAAAAAGCACTTTGAGCTGCTGGCCGAGCGAACGCTGCTTCAATAACTCTTGTTCCACTTGCACACAGGCTAAGCGTACCACATGGGCAAAATGGCCTTGTGTCGGCAGCATAAGCGAAATAGCATACTCTCGGTGGTGCCACGTTTTGCAAAACTGCTCATAGACTTCAGCTTGATCGCCAAAATCGATATTGGTTAAAATAGTTGCAGGCGGCACGTAGACAGTATAGAAACTAGTAAAATATTCACCCAATAGCTCACTATCAATCTGCTGATCAAGGGCAAAATAAAATACACGCTTCTTTTTAAGCACGGCATCGCGCTCTACAAAAATCCAAAGCGATGTTTTATCTTCACTCAAAACCCACACGTGTTTGCCAGCAATATGCTCAATATCGGTAGGCTTCTGATCCAATGAATAAAATACCTTTTCAAACGCTTGCAAGTAGCAGTGCAGCTCACGCGATCGCTCAAAAGTCATGAGCTTATTGCTCACCTGTATCTCATCCTGCAGCTGTTGTAAGAATTTTTTGTGCCCTTGGCGAAGTGCCTGCTTAGCAAGCTCCAAGCGCTCCAAATACGCTGCTTTATCAAAATCCAAGCGACACGAGCCAGCACACTGACCAAGGTGATAAAAAAGGCACCCATTGGCAATATGCTTGCCACAAATTTTTAAACGAAACGTTTTGATGAGAAAATCGTACACTTTGCGCGCAGAACCTTTTTCCAAAAATGGCCCAAAGTACGTACCTTTTTGCCTTTGGTTTCGAACCATAAGCAATTGTGGCAGATCGCTACTCGTAGGAACAAAAAGGTATAAAAAGGGTTGCCCTGTTTTTAGCAGTACATTACAAGGGGGCTGATGACTTTGTACCAGCTTTGCTTCTAGTAATAATGCCTCAAGCTCGCTACTGGTGACCATGCACTCTACAGTCACACTTTGACTAAAAATAGTATCAATTTTAAGATCATCTCCAAGCCCCTGAATATACTGAGCTCCACGCTTTTTCAGGTTCTTTGCTTTACCAACATAAACAAGTAACCCTTCAGCGTTTTTGAATAAATATACGCCTGGCTCCTGGGGCAGCCTTCGTAATTGGCTAATTA
>CAIKAH010000056.1 GCA_903825355.1 uncultured bacterium
ATGGCATAGAAGTACCGACTGAAACAATCCTCAACTCATTAGCCCCTAAAGAATATACGTGCCCCCACTGTCCTCAACAATGTCTCTCTCAACACAATCTTGATCAGCACCTAAAAGTGCATGCAGCTAATACTATTTCTGCTCGTTGCAGTGAGTGTGGCATTCATTTGAGTACTTGGAAAAATAACTACAAAATACATACAGACCTGCATCCTCGCCAAGCAGTCACCTGGACCTTCTGGCAAAATGGCATAGAAGTACCAGCTGAAGAAGTTTTGCGCCTTCAATCTACTTAACGTGAGTTCGGAGTTTCCAAAATATGTTAAAGATATGCTCAGCAGGACTATTTGCCCGCCCCCCTGAGCCTGTCCAATGAGCGAAGTCCGAAGGACGATAAAGAGCGGAATTTTGGCAAATGTGTTTTAGTTACACTTTGGTAACATTTTGCATTCAAAATAAACCGCTTTTTCTTTGCCCGTTGGGCGCGGCGCCGTTCAGAACTTGCGTTCTGTATTTCGACAGGCTCATGGGGAGCGGTTTTGTCTACTAATTCATTGAAATGATTAAATACACAAACCTCGAACTCACGTTTACTTAGGTGCACGAGCCCGCTGTATATCATACACAATCGTTTTAAGATAAAGCGGCTCGATCTTTTTCACCGTCTCACCACGTTGCCATTTTTGCAACCCTACTTGGCCTATTGATTCAGCCAACGGCACCTCTGAATCAACCACTTCTGTGGTAGAAAAAACCTGAGAAACTACTGGCATTAGTCCTGGATACATCAGCAAACCATTACCAGTCACAGTAACGCACGCATCAGTTTTGAATACAGACAACAGCGTAGGCAATGTATCATACTTCCCTGATCCAGAAAGAACTATCTTGCCATGCTCGGCGTAGGCAAAATAGACATCGTTGTTATAAGCATTTAAGAGCACCAGTAGACGCTCTTGTTTAATCTGACACACAAGGCCTTCAAAGCTACTCACACTCACCAGCGGCATGCTAGAAGCAAATGCTATCCCATTAATGGTAGCAATTACCACGCGCAATGAGGTAAAGGCTCCGGGTCCTGCATCTACTACCACAAAAGCACATTGCTCCAAAGATAGATTATTTGCTCGTAGCAAATCATGTAATAGAGGAACTAAGAATGAGCTAGCGCGTGCATCTGTCCGCATAACGCTAGCAATACATCTACTATTATTAAATAATGCAATTTCAAGACTTTGATAAGTGGCTTGAATTGAAACAAAAAAAAGATCGCTCGTCATTTGCTCTGGCATTAGTCGTTATGTCGTTTTAACTTTTGTCGCTGATAAAAAATACTAAACGCATCATCTTTTATAGTGTTCTCTCGCTTTTCAATTATCTTACCACAATTCAAGCATTTCCACCCCTCGAAATTGATAAAATGATCGAAGAACGACTGCATTACCATCAAGCCTAAGCATTTAGGACACCTCATGCTTATCTCCTTTTTATCGTAAGCAAGAATAACCACTAACACAAGCCTGGCCACACCCCTCACCTTAGCATAACTTAGTGTACCGCTTTCACCAGTTTTATAAAGCATCGCTCTTTTGCATTATCAGCACGCATTATCAGCGTACCATTTTTTGTTGCAGCTCAATTTCAAGCTCTAGCCGGGCTTGCTTTTCTGCCTTTTCTACGGCTACTCGCACATCCCCTGATGGAGAGACAGGCATTATCGGGGCCTGTTCTTTTTCACGAACTATAACTTCTAGCTGAGCACTTTCTTTATTTACTTTTTCTAATGCAGCAACTACCGTTTCTTTAGGAATATTTGTTGAAGAAGAACTAACTGCAGGCTCAGCCACAGAAGCAACCACTGCAGCTTCTTCAACAGCCGCCTCTACCTTTGGTTCTTCGGAAGGAGATACTTCTACCTCTCCTTCTTGTCCATCTATGGTATACTCAGGTAACATTTCAAGCTCCGGGGTAACTACAACAACCCCTCCTTCAGACGCTTTATGATCAGCATCCTTACTACGCAGACGATCCATAACAGAGGATAATTCTTTACGCTCTCGCTCGGCAAGCTCATCTAGCAATAGGTGACGATTCTGTTGCGCAAGTAACTCATGTTGCATGGTGTTTATTTTGACCGTCAACGAATCAATCCGATGTCGAGCGGCAAGTTTGTTAAATATTCCTTGAACAACAAGCCCACGCTCACGCTTATTTAAATATCCCTGATGGGCAATACCGGAAGCATCTTTTTTATCTGTGACTAATGCCTGAATGTCATACAACGCCAAGACACGAGCTTTATCAATGTCCTGCACTACAATACCAGCTTGCTTTATGCGATTATCAAGCATACGAGCAACGTGCTCAAAAGAAGCCATAATGTTTTTTAGCACTTGCACCTTGCTAAATAAGAGAAAATAACCCTTATCAGAAGGGCTCTGCATCTTTTTTAGCTGTGCATCAAACCATTCGCG
>CAIKAH010000057.1 GCA_903825355.1 uncultured bacterium
AAAAAGAGCTTGATGCATTAAGTTCAAGTACAAGCATATGGAATGGAGTTTCTTTCAATTATCCATTTGGTCAAGACATAAGCCCTGTACTTAAAAAAGAAGTTACAGGCGCAAAAATAGCTGTGTTCAGAGCAGAAGTGGCGTCGCTTGTGGAGAATGACTCAATAGCCTACGCGGAAAAGCAAAAAAAGCTTGATGCCTTAAGTTTAAGTACAAGAGTATGGGATGGATTTTCTTTCAATTATCCATTTGGTGAGGAGATAGGCTTTGTACTTAGAAAAGAAGTTACAGACGCAAAAGCGATTGCAGCCAGTATCCCTCCCCGAGTTGTACCAGCGGTACCTGCTCACGCAGCAGCTGCAATACCAGCCCAACCAGAATTAGATCCTGTTGTTGCCTCTGCTAGAGCAATAGTGGATGAAGGCGATATGGAAGCTATCCGTGCAGAAGAAGAGCGCGCTCGTCAGGCGGGCGTTGCTGCAGATCGTATACGTGCACAAGCAGAGCGTGAAGCCAAAAGAGCTGCTCAACTAGCGGATTACGATGCTCATAAACCAGCAGTAGCACCACAGCCGGTGCCAGTAGCGGCAGCGGCTACTGTTGATGATGACCCTGTCTTTGCACGTGTGATGCAATTTAGAGCAGCACGGCAGGCTGCTGATCGTAAGTATCAAGCAGCGATAAAGCAGTACGAGGCAACACAAAAACAATATCGATTTATGCCAACGGGCATGTTTGGTGGCCCAGCAGCCCCAGAAGCGCCAAGCGAAAAAATGACGGAAAAAGAAGCATGTTATGTTCTGGGCATAGGTAAAGATACTTCAAAAAATGATGCTATTAGAGCCTATAGGAAGCTTGCCATGAAATATCACCCAGATAAAAATCCTTCGCCTGAGGCTGCGAAGGTTATGACGGTATTAAATGAGGCAAAAGCGTTTTTTGATGACGCAAAATAAGTAACTTCACAATTACTTTATATTATGGGGGTGCATTCGCGCCCCTTTTATCTCCGTATTGCGCGTTTTTTATTCTGCATTAATTTTTTAGTATTCCTCACATTGACGCGTTCCTGCAAAAAAGTTACCCTGACCTCTGTTCAGATGAGTGTAATTTTTTTTAAAGGAGATGCACATGAAAAGATTGCTTGCAGCAGCTGCTGCATTAACGATCAGTGGTGTAGGAAGTGCTCATGGAGAAGGAAAAACAGTGCTTGAACAAAATAAAATTGTATCAATTGATTCATTAGCGATTATGCAAAAATCACTTGAAGGCCAAGAAGTTACTGGAAAAATTCAGCAAAAAATTGATGCTTTCCAAGTAGAAATCAAAAAAGCACAACAAGAGCTTGTAGACAAACAAGAGGCTTTGAACAAACAAGCAAAAGTGCTTAGTAAAGATGCATTTGACCTTAAAGCAGAAGAGCTAGCAAATACCAGAAAGAGCTATGAGCGCACGTTTGCAGACAAAGAAGAGCAACTGCGTGCAAGCATTCAAAAAGAGCAACTTGCATTGCGTGATCGCCAAATGAAGGTGATTCACAATGTTTTTGACCAAGAAGGTTATGCGGCGATTATCGACAAAAATGCACCAGGCGTACTTTTTGTTTCAAACAGCATCGACAAAACTGAGCATGTACTCAAAGCTGTAGATGAAAAATTTGCAGCAGCAAAAAAAGCAGCAACGCTTGCTAAGTCCACAGCGACTCCTGAAGCAAAAGTTAAAACAGCATAGTTTATAGTTATGAATATTAGCCTGCCCCTACACACTATTCTTGCTGTATTGCCTGATGTAAAGGCCTGCACAGCTGACCAGTCACTTGTTTTGCAAGCGATAACGTCATTGGAAAACGCAGGAGTTACAGATCTAGCTATCGTGCTTGATCGTGGCGACGCATCGGTGTTTGATCCAGTTTCACTCAAAGCGGTTGAGAATAGCTGTGCGGGGGCAGTACTTGCAGGGTGTGATATTCCAGGAAAGCCAACTATTGTTGTTGCTGATGTGGTTAAGGCGTATGATGCGCTCACAACCTATATTATTCAGCAGTGCCACTACGACGCAGCGACTATTGCACCCTCAGCAACTGTTCATCCCTCTGCTGTTATTGATGCTGGTGTTGTGATTGGCAATAATGCCGTAGTGCATCCCTTGGCTTATATTGGTCGAGGGGTAGTGATTGGGAATGGTGCTATTATCCACCCTGGGGCAAAAATTCTTTCTCGTTGTCTTGTTGGCGACGGTAGTATTATTCATGCAAATGCAGTTATTGGATCCGATGGTTTTGGTTATCAGGTATCTTCCCAAGGGTTGCGCAAGCTAACGCATATCGGGATTGTGCGTATTGGCAAGGGTGTAGAAATAGGTGCATCCTGTATGATTGATCGCGCTATGTTTAACGAAACGCGGATTGGTGATGGCACAAAAATTGATAATGGGGTGCATATTGCCCACAATGTAAGCATTGGTGCCTCCTGCGCCATTTTAGCGCAAACAGGTATTGCAGGGAGCGTGGTAATTGGTAATGGATGTCAAATTGGCGGCCAAGTAGCCATAAAAGACCATGTAACTATTGGGGATGGGGCAAAGATTGTTTCCAAGAGTGCTGTTATGCATAATATTGCTGCAGGTGAAACGGTATGCGGTATTCCAGCTATCCCGTTCACACAGTGGAAGCGGATTTCTGTTTCGCTTACAAAGCTTCCTGAGTTGATCAAACTTGCAAAGCAGTATGCAGCACCAGTAACTACAGCAAAAGCTTGGTGGCAGCGTTTCTTTGGGGTCTAATGTCTGTTTCCATTCTGAGTTTCTCTGAAAGTATTCTTGCGCCGACGCTGGCAAAAGCACTTTTGGTGCCGCATAAAAAAATTTCTCACCGTCGTTTTGCTGATGGTGAATTTGCCTTGGTCTTGCCCTTATTACAAGATATACAACACATAGTACTAGTAATTGATTTTTTACATGCCGGTAGTGGAGATATCCATACAGAATTACTAGCGCTAATCATTCTTTTAAAGCAACTTGCTGTAGAAGGGATTTGTGAAATAACAGTGCTTATGCCTTATTTGCCTTATGCGAGATCTTGTAAGCTAGAGGCTACAGCAGTAGGGCTCTTGTTAGACCAAATGCAACAATTCAAAAAGGCTACTATGTTTGTCGTGGACATGCATGTTGAATGTCCCCAGTTGGCCGCTGTGCACTCACTTTCTTCAGATGATGTGTGGCTAGAGCAAGTATCTAAGTTGGTCGAATTAAAAGATGCATTAGTTGTATCGCCAGACGCAGGAGGAGCCGCTCGAGCAATCAGTTTGGCAGAGCGCTTGCATCTACCTGTAGTTATTATGGAAAAATACCGCAAAGAATGTGGCGAGGTGTATATAAAAGAGCCTTCTGAAAGTGTTGTGGGTAAAACTATTTTGCTTCGTGATGATATAGTAGCAACCGGGCAAACAGCTGCTCTTGCAGCTAAACTGCTTAAAGAAAAAGGGGCTGCGCAGGTGTTTGGTCTTTTTACTCATGCGGTTATTTCTCCTGGTGCTGAAATTCGCTTACAACAAGCAGCTTTTGATGGTATTTTTTTTACTAATTCACTGATTAAGTCTGATTTTCCATTTGCTACTATGATTGATCTTACAAGTCTGTTGAGCAATGCTTTGCGCTTAAAAATTAATATGTAAATTTGAAAGTACCAACGTGGAACCTTCTTATAATAAATTTCACATTCGTGCCATCATTGGGCTAGGTAACCCGGGTAATCAATATCATCGTAATCGCCATAATATTGGTTTTCGTGTGGTAGATGAATTGGCCGAGCTCTATCACGCCTCATGGCGTGAAACAAACAATATGCTTTTAGCTATTATTCGGCCAGCTGGGTTTGAGCATGATGTGTATCTGATTAAGCCACAAACCTATATGAATAGCTCAGGGCAAGTACTGCCATGGTTGACTAAAAAAGGGGTTAAGCCTGAGGAAATAGTAGTTGTTCATGATGAGCTGGAGAAAAAATTTTCACAACTGGTATTAAAGCTTGGTGGTTCACACAAAGGCCACAATGGGCTTAAGTCGATTATTGGCTCAGTGGGACCGCTGTTTTGGCGACTTAAATTTGGCATAGATCGTCCTGATGATCGTGAGCAGGTGCCAGCCTATGTACTGGCTAATTTTCCCGCTGAGCAAGAGCAACAGATTCCTGGGCTTTTAGCCAAGGCTGCAGGGCTCCTTTTATAAAAATAAATAGGTGAATGCGCTCATTTTGCCAATGTTTTATGTTTATGCTATAGTTCGCATCATTGGATTTTGCCAACAATTAAAGGTGTATATCAAATCTTTGAAAGGTCGCTGTGATTTCTACAACTGATTTTCGTAAAGGCTCAACAAAAATTTTATTCAACAATGAGCCATGGTTAATTCTTGATTATCATTCGGTTAAGCCAGGAAAAGGCGGTACTTATCTTAAAACTAAGATGAAAAACCTGCTTACTGGCAGAGTGCTCGAAGAAACCTTCCGTTCAGCAGAAAAATTTCCAGAGCCAGATCTTGAACAAAAGCAAATGCAATATTTGTACAAAGATGAACACTACCAGTTCATGGACCAAGATACCTTTGAGCAAGTTGGCTTTAATGAAGACCAAATTGAGCAAGTAAAGCGTTATCTTAAAGACGGTATTATTTATCAAGTACTCAACTTCCAAGGGGCGCCAATTCTTGTTGAGCCACCGATGTTCATGGTGCTTGAAGTAGTTGAGACGGTTCCTGGGGTTAAAGGTGATACCGCTCAAGGTGGCAGCAAACCTGCAAAACTTGAATCTGGAGTAACCGTACAAGTGCCGCTTTTTATTAATGAAGGCAATAAAATTAAAGTAGATACACGCGAAGATAAGTACATCGAAAAAGTTAGCTAAGCTCAGAATCACTATGAACGACAATAAAAACAACCTTGAAGATGTAAACATTTTGCCGATTGATGAAGAGCTTGATAAAGAAGCTCTAGCGGCGCAGCAGGCACAAGAGGATTTAGAAGATGAGCTTGGGCTTAAAATTAAGCTTAGCTCTAGACGAGATGAACGTCATTTGGCGTTTTACCTCTTGTATGCCATTGATCGTTCTGATTATGAATTAGACTTGCCAGACGCTATTGATGATTTTGAAGAAGCATTTGAATGTACTATTCCTCGGCTTTCATTTCCCGTGCTGATTGTAAAAGGGGTAGTTGAGCAGCGAGAGCAGTTTGATCAACAGTTGCTTCCTCACCTAAAAAACTGGCGGCTAGAACGTATTGGCTGCTGTACCAAACTTATTTTGCACATGGCTTTGTGGGAGCTACAACAGCCAAAGTCAATTCCATCTATTGTAATCAATGAAGCAATAGAATTGGCTAAAGAGTTTGCAGAAAAAGATGCGTATAAGTTCATCAATGGCATTTTAGATGAAATGACTAAAAAGAAGACTGAAGATACTACTAACGAAGTTGCAGATGATGAAAACAAGCAATAACGCATATTCGTGGATTTATGATATTAAAGGGAACGCAGGTTCCCTTTTTTTTATTCTAGGCATGTGTGCGCTGGAGGGCGAAGAAATTGCTCTACGGCATGCTGATTTCCTAAAAAAATTATCAGCAAAATTAGGCTTTAGACTCATCTTTAAAGCCGCATTTGATAAGGCTAACCGGTTGTCGATAACTGGTGGCAGAGGGATTGGGCTTGAGGCTTCTCTTGCCATATTTGAAAAAATTCGGCGTGAATTTGAAGTGCCAATTATAACCGATGTACATGAAACAAGCCAGGTAGGGCAGGTTGCTCAAGTAGTTGATGTGCTACAAATTCCCGCAATGCTGTGTCGTCAGACTGATTTAGTGGTTGCTGCAGCGCAAACAGGAAAGCCGGTGCATCTGAAAAAAGGGCAGTTTTTGGCGCCTGATAATATACCAAGTATTGCTAAAAAAGCAGCAGCAACAGGAAATGATCATATTTGGCTTTGTGAGCGCGGCACTACCTTTGGTTATCACGACCTGGTTGTTGATTATCGTAATTTTGCCTTGATGAAAGAAACAGGATACCCGGTAGTTTTTGATGTAACACATTCTGTGCAACGGCCTGGCGCTATGGGTACTTCTACAGGTGGAGACCGTCGCTTGGTACCTCCGTTAGCTGCTTCTGCTGTGGCGCAAGGGATAGCCGGTATTTTTATGGAAGTTCATGAGCATCCTGAAAAGGCAGTGTCTGATGGGCCAAATTCAATTCGTTTGTCTGATTTGGAGAAGCTTATTGGCTATTTGAAAAGCCTAGATGAATGGACTAAAGAACGCCAGCTTCCTGCTTGTCCCTAGCATTTTAAGTGTTTTTTGCCGTAAAAAAACCTCTGGTTAACAGAACTAAAAAAGCATGCTACAAATAACTAGGGATTTTAAATAGTTAATATACGTTGTAACATCTGGTTGCTACCATGAATATTCATTGGTTTCGTTTTCTTGTTTTCGCTCTCTGTACTTATTCTGGTCTTGATGCGGTGGTGATTATTATTCACGGGGGCTTTGCCTCAACGCGTACCTGGTGGTTACCGCAAGGGGCG
This sequence comes from uncultured bacterium, assembly GCA_903825355.1. GTDB lineage: Bacteria > Babelota > Babeliae > Babelales > RVW-14 > CAIKAH01. The sequence continues at coordinate 6,568 of CAIKAH010000057.1, forward strand.
TTTTTTAAAGAAATTGAACGCCAGGCTGCTTGTTTTGGTGAAGCGGTAGTACCGTTTGGATGGAGCGGCAATTTAACGGTGGAGCATGTGACTAATGCTGGTAATGCGTTGGCAAAGCTCATTTTAAGTTATCCTCGACATGAGCGCATTACGATTATTGCCCACAGTCTTGGCGGTAATGTAGTAAATAAGGCGAGCATTGTGCTTTACGATCCAGTAGCTAAGGTGCTGGGCGGTATATCAGCCAAGCCAGTGCGTGATGCGCTTGAAAAAGCTTATATTGCGCTAGAGCATGATCATCCTATTCATACCTCAGCAAGCTTTGTCTGCCCTCTTCCGATTCCACTCTATGGTGGTTTTGACTATACCTATACCTTGCGGGAGGTGCCAGGTTTGAAGGCGGCAATAGAGGAATATAGAGCATCTGCTGCATTTAAGAAAAAAAATATTATTGATCGAGCAATTTACCTAGGCACACCAGTGGATGAGCTGATGTACGCGCCCCAAATGGATGTAATTGGTTCACTCATTAATATGTACTCGCATGGTGATCGTGTTCAAAAAGTAGGTTGGTTGTTTGACCGCCGTTACAAAGGACACGAACATATTAGTAATATTCAAGTACTCGTCAAGCCAGCAGGTAGCAAATTGCCACATGCACCGAGCCACAGTGCTATCCATGCTCCGTATATAGGCCGTTGGCTATTGCTATTCCCGGAGGTTATGGCGAATGCTGATGTCCTTGGTAATAATTTTAAACAGTTTTCGTTTGGAAGAGACGGCCTCATTTTATTTGATGAAACACAGGGTCCTCGTTATATGCCACAGCCTGAAGCTAAGCGCTACTTGCAGGGCTTGGTAGATGTCATGAAGCCAGCGGTTGAAGATAAAGTGCCTGCCCTTGATGACGAGCATCCCGACATGCCTGCTCTCGTTGGTAAATTAGAGGCAAGTACAGAGGTGCTGGAGCCGGAGATGAAGCTGGGTGAAATAGCGGAATCGAAGTACGCTTCGTCTCAGTTGCTTGTTAATGACGTTATAGAACTACAAAAATAATTGAGTGGGCTCAGAGAATAAAAAATACTGCATGATCTGCTTCGTCAAAAAAACAAAAAAAATAGTAATAGCCATCCAGGTCAGTGTTTCACTCTTTTTACGATATCCCTTTCCGCTAGCCTCAGACTCTTGCACATTCCTGAAAAAAGATGGGTGTTACCCCATTTTTGCGTTTTCTCAGAATCTAAAATTCCGCAAAAGACCTTTTCGACCTTCTTTGAAGTTTAATTTTGTATCTGTAAAATGATATTGCATGTACTATTGCCACCCAATCATAGGACTTTTATGAAACATGTATTGAACATACTCATCGCTCTTGCTCTCATTGCTTTGCCAAGCACACAGTCATCTCTTCATGCCATAGAATCTCTTAGTAGCGAACAAACCGCTACCAACATAAAAAAACACACCTGCTCTGACGGTGGAAAAGCCTTTTAACACAATCAAGCTTTAATTAGACACAAACAAATTCATACTGGTGAAAAAATCTTTGCTTGTGATTTCTGTGAAAATACTTTTAACCGGAAAGAGCATTTGACAGGACACATGCGCAGGCACTCTGGTGAAAGACCTTACAAGTGCACTCATAAAGGCTGTGATTGTGCTAGCATCACAAAGAGCGATTTAACCATGTTGCGATATTTGTCGCTAATAATCTTGAAACGCTTAATTTTTCGAATGGCATGCTCATTCAGTACGCGCTCACTTGAAAGTTCCCGATTATGACGTTTATCGCTAGGGGATAAAGGGTATTTTTTGCCTGAGAAGAATTTACGTTGTTTTTTTAGGCCCCTCAATCGGGCTTTCTGTTGCATCGATAAGAATAACTTCGAACTCCGTATCTGTTTTCAGCACTCCGAACTTACGTTATTGAGGTTTTGTTGAGTTTTTGGAAGTTGCTTTTTTTATACGCCTGCAGCGTGGTGCATGCGTTTTTTATGCTGGTTGAGGGTGCTTTTTTGAGAAAATATGCTGTTGCATATACCTCACAGATGGGTCTTCTCGTCGGGGTGAGTGAGCTTGTGTCTTTTGAGGCTTCCAGATTGAGTAAAATCCTTGCCGCATTCTGTACACTTGTAAGGTCTTTTGCCCGAGTGAATGCGCGCGTGTTTTGTGAGGTCGCCAGAGGAAGCAAAAGCTTTACTGCATTCTGTACACTTGTAAGGTCTTTTACCAGTGTGAGTGCGTATGTGTATTTTGAGGTTGCTAGAGCAAGAAAAAGCTTTATCGCAGTGAGTACATTTGTAAGGTTTTTCGCCAGTGTGAGTGTGTTGGTGTGCTTTGAGAATGGCAGCGTTACTAAAGCATTTGTTGCATTCTGTGCATGAATAAGGTTTTTGCCCGGTGTGTGTGCGTAGGTGTGTTGTGAGGTGTCCATGCAAGGTAAAATCCTTGCCGCATTCTCTACATTTGAAAGGTTTTTTGCCCGAGTGAATGCGCGCGTGTTTTGTGAGGTCGCCAGAGGAAGCAAAAGCTTTACTGCATTCTGTACACTTGTAAGGTCTTTCACCAGTGTGAGTGCGTATGTGTATTTTGAGGGTGCCAGAGGTAGCAAAAGCTTTACTGCAGTGAGTACATTTGTAAGATTTCTCGCCAGTGTGAGTGTGTTGGTGGGCTGCGAAGTGATTCTTATGCTTTGTTTTATAGGTGCAATGATTGCACTTAAATTTTTTGGTTAAAGAAGGCCTTGCTTTCTTTCTGTGGGCTGATTGAGCTTCTTCTGCAGTTTGATCTTCTTCAGTATCAGCATCAGCGGCATCGCTATAATCGTGCGGGCTGGGGGTATTCGGCGAAGCAGGGCTATCGCTTGCTTGATAGCTTGAGGGGTTAAAGAGGGGATTTTCTAACGCTGTTGAAGATTGGTTTAAAGCTGCATCAGTTTGTAGAAATAAAGCTTCTAGCTCATTATCAGTGTGGATTGATGGCTGTCGTTCGGTTGGCGTAGAGGGGCCTGATGATGGCTGGACTGGTGGCAAGCTACTATCAAAGGGGCGTGATGCTGGAGCTGGAACTGGTAGTGGGATCTGTAGGTGGCCGTAGGGTAGATACCCACAGGATTCTTCGGTGATAGATTCAGGACAGGGGATATCTTTGTTTGTATACCTGAGGGAAGGTGATTGAATAGCATCATAATCGTCAGGAGTAACAGGCGATGGGGCATCTGTAGTATAATCAGGGATGCCGTAATCATAATCATCATAGTGCGTGCTAGCAGGAGATGCTGTGGCAAGGGCGGGCTCTGTGGAAGTTTGTACCAGCGAAGGCGCCGAATTGAGTAACCATAAACCGGGTTCAGCATAGACTGCTTCTTGACTATCAGTAGCTACATCTACACTGTCAGTGCTGTCCTCATTAGACTCTTCATAATATTCATCCGGTAGAAACGACAAAAGGTTGTTAGCAGTTATGATAGCATCTTGCCTAAGCCGGCCACGTTTTTGAGCTGCTGGTTGTTGCTCACTGCCTGTTGCATGCCCACGCTTAGCTGCTTGTAATATGCCAACAGGCAACAACAATAGCGCAAGTAATAATACTCTTTTGTGCATAGTAGTCATGATTGTTCCTTAGAGATAGCTGTGGTTGGGCAATGAGAGCAAGCCGATTAATAAAAATGTGTACATAGAGTTCGTTATAACCTCCAATATGCAAGGTATGTTTCTATGTCCTCAGTTCAAGAGTGTTGCTTTATTTATTTTACTAATAGAATAATAAATTGCAAGTGGGGCTAAAAATTGGTTTTTTCTAAGAGCCTACCCTAAGTCAACCTGGCATTTTGGTTACTGTTAGATTATTTCAACCCTATTTTGGTACAAGTACATAAGTATGTTTGATCGGCTGATTTGAAACTAAAGGCCAGTGAGTATCATTTTCGATACTCACTGGCCTTTTTCATGCTATTGGATTATTCACCAACAGAGATCTCATTCATTAGGCTGCTGATGGGAAGCCGCTCATGCGCGTGCTCAAGCTCAATTCCTTCATCGTTTTCATGTTGTTTTTCTTGCTCGGCCAGTGTTTTATTTTTGATTTCTTGTTGACGCTTGTGTAGTTGTTCATTTTTAACCGGTTTGCTGCCATTAATTTGTTTGAGCGCTTCACGGCGAATGATTTGTACGCGATCGCTTTGTTGAGCTTTCTGGTCAAGGGTCGTTTTTAAGGCGCCCTTGGTGTGTCCAAGTACAATAACATCATTGGGAGAGCGGTTGCTAAAATAGTGCTTGCGGTTCTTGCGGTTCAGTTCACGTGGTGCTTCTTGTTGTTCTAATATGCCATTGTTATCAGTATAAACTGCAAACCAGCAGTTATCGCGTCCACTGTCTGCACGGCCACTATTCTCAATAACTAGTACATTCATTTTGCTAGCTGGATGAGGTGTATAATACCACCAGCAGCCGAATGGTCGCGCGTAGTAGGCGTAACAGTATGGGTCCCACCATAGGCTCCACGTTGGATAGTACCACAGGCCCCAAGGTCCGACCCAATGTGAACTGCTCCATCCGCGATTCCACCAGCGATTTACCCAGCTACGGCGTCTGTGTCTCCAGCTGCCTTGCCTGTTCTGGCTTCGTACAAATTTTTTACGAAGGAGAGGAGTCTTTGTGCGAGCAGCACGGATTGTGCTTCGGTTGCTGCTACTGCTACTTGAAGCGCTTGCTGTGTGTCTGCTGCGTGGTGCTGTGCGTGTGGGTCGGCCAATAACGCCAGTAGGAGGTCTTATTCTTCCTTCTCTAGGGCGCATAGCAGAACGTGCTTGCCGGGCAGCACGATGGCTGCTTCGGGCACCCCCTCTACTGTTACCGCCACGGCGAGCAAAGAGTCCATCATGGTGAGAAAAAGCGACCAAGATTAAAGATAATAGTAAAGACGTGACAATTTTTTGCCATCGCTGCATGAAACCCCCTCATTTCCCCCCCCAACCCTGCCGGTCTAATCTGTCTCTCTTATTAGCATAAGAGGAGTGTTTCCCTGAATGCAATAGCTAGCTTATTCAACAGCTTTTAGCCCATCGGTAAAGAGTTTTTCAACAAAGGGCCAGTTGATGACAGCCCACCATGCAGTGATATAATCCATGCGCTTATTTTGGTATTTTAGGTAATATGCATGTTCCCATACATCAAGCCCTAAAATGGGAAAGAGGCCGGCGGCTAAAGGAGTATCTTGGTTTGCAGTAGAGGTTACCACTAATTTTTTTTCTTTGTTTATGCAAAGCCATGCCCATCCGCTACCAAAGCGTGATTGTGCTGCTTTATTAAAAAGCTCTTTAAATGCATCAAATGAACCGAATGCTTCATTGATAGCATGTGCTACTTTTTCGGTTGGTAGAGGTTGCGCGTTTGGCACCATCATTTGCCAGAAAATAGTGTGGTTAAAATGGCCACCGGCGTGGTTACGTAAGCGCTCGCGTACACTTTCTGGTAGTGATGGCAGATTAGTCAAAAGCTCTTCTATGGTGTATTTTTGCAGCTCTGCCACTTCTTCCAATGCTTTATTTGCATTATCGATATATGCCTGATGGTGCTTAGTGTGATGAATGCGCATAGTTGCTTCATCAATGTGAGGCTCAAGTGCTTTGTAGTCATACGGCAGCGGAGCGAGCGTGAATGGGTACTTGAGGCCAAGGAGAGTTAATGTTGTTTTATTCATAGAAAAATCCTTTGCTGATGGAGGGCCTTGATGTGTTGACTGCTTTTTTGTTGCACAATGCCATGCATAAAAGGCGGTTATAGCTAGAGCTGTTCCCATGGCTAGTTTTAAAACAATCCTCATCTTCAGGGCTCCCTTTTTAAGTGGTTTTACTGGATGCCAGTATAGCGGTCAGTGCCGTAAAAGTGTCTTTTTTCTTTAAAAATGCACAAAATATCGTAAAATTGCTCTCGGTATAATTTCTGATAGAATTTAAAAATAGTAATATGTAGATAAAAAATGGTTGTTAGTGTTTTTTAAATTGGTAGGGTTATCATGAAAAATCTATGTTTTTTGTTCCTTAATCATCGCCGCTTGCCATGGTGCCTCCTTTTCATGGCTACCGCGTTGCCAATTAATGCTGCTGGTTTGTTTCCATCATTTCCTGCGGTAATTGATCGATTTCCATTTGAGTCTGATGTAGCGTTACAAAAATTGTTGGCAGAAGCAGCACCGTTTAGGCCTTCGCCTGCGATACAAACTCTGCTTGATCAAGCACGTGCCACAGCTATGGATGCACGAAAAAAATTAGCTAAAAAAAGACGCTATAATGCTGATGATGGGCTCCCGATAGAACCGTTAGCGGGCAATGTTGTCCATGATACTACAGAAAGAATAGTGCTGCCTCGCGCTGGTGACACCGTTGATGCATTGCACGATGATGAATGCGGTACGGCTGAAACAGGTATGCGTCGGCTACCTTCAGCTTTCTCTCCAGGAGTTGATACGCAGGAGCCTGATCGTAGATTAGGAGCGATGGCCCCCATAATCCGGCCACTTGATCTTGGTGATGTAAGAAAGGGAAGTGATATAGCGCATATTGGTAAGCTTGCGCTTTTTTCTATCAACACTGTTTTTAACCCATTGATTGTTGCTTTAAATGAAATAGAAAAGACTGACGTGCCGGTCGTTGAACCAGGAAGAATTAATGGGTACCACGTTGCTGTGCAGCCTTTTCATACTTGTTTGGTGGCGCGTAGCGCTATTAACGGAGGATTTCTTGGCTTTATCGTATTTGGGCCATCCTGGAGTGAATGTTTTAGCAATAGGCAGCTGAAACTATTTAATAAATATGGCAGCATTATGAGGCAGCGGATACTTACGAAAGAAGAAGAAGCAACCCTGTCTGCTCAATTGCCACCAGTTGTCCCTTATGAAACATATATTGAATTAATTGAAGTGGAGCCAGGTACTCAAGGAGTAGGAACTGCTCTTTTCCAAGCTATGGCTGACTTGTTGCCGTGCGACAATTCAGGATCGACTGTTACTCTAAAAGTCTTAAAAAATAGCACTAAAGCTATTTCTATGTATACCAATCTTGGTTTTTCCGAAGTTTTTCAGTTATGGGAAGAAGAAGACGGCTCTATGATTGAAAAATGGCGTAAAGACGGCTACATCCGTATGTCTGTGCCGCTTGTAACATTGCGTGAAAACTTACAACGCAAGGCTGAAACAAGACGGCTTGGTCTTGAAATGAGGGAGGTTTAATATGGTTCGCGCTCTATTTTTGAGTTTGTTTTTAGTTATTGCAGTCCCACGCCTGCAAGCAGATTATCTGATTGTTAAAAAAGTGGCAGGCGCTGATGGTCGCACGGCTTTGCAGGCTGTTGGGCTTGACAATACAACAGTTGATCAGCAGAACAAGTTGTATCAAATTATGATGACGTACGAATGGCCGATGTCTAGTGTATCTTATGCTGTTGGGAACATTTCTCCACTGGAGGCTGATGTATTATTTGCTGATCGGGCCTCTGCGGAACAAGATTTTATTCGAGCAAAAATACAAGACGCACCACAATTGGGTGCTGATTTTGATCTTGTTTTTGTTCCTAAGACACTGTATGAATTATGCGCCTTACATTATTTATTCAATATGCCAGCGCAAGACTTTGCATATTTATTGGCTTATTTTATAAAACTTCATTACTTACAAGCCGGTAAAATACATAGCGCAAAAGCATCTTGCCACGATGTTCAAGCGGCTTTTTTAGCTGGACTTGATATTAAAGGAGTATCTGAGCCAGTTGAAGATACTTTTTGGTCTAGCCTCGATGCAGTAGCTGTTTTTATTCAAAAACGCTTTCCTGGTATGGCATGCAGAAAAACAACACTTCAGCAGCTTATATTTTTAATTAACCAGTCTATGGGAGCGTGTTTACTGAGTGTGGGGTTAGACGACCCAACTGTTGTCCAGCAGCAGATAAAAGAATGTAGTAGTACTCATGTTGAAACACTACTCAAAAACATAACTTCACAAGTGCCGTTGCTTCATGATGTGATTAATAAGCTCTCTTTTTCTAGAGATGATGAGGCACGTTTTTTTTGTAGCATGGAGTTTAAATATATTTTTAATAGGCTCTTGCTTGATGAGCAAAAATTTCTGCTATCTATGATGAGTGCTGAGTATGATCTGCATGCACATAATCATGGTTTTTTAGTTCGAGGAGCTTTCCTGTCTTCTCATTTAGAAGGTGGATTATTAGACGCAGTTAGCTCTCTTTGTAACGCTGTTGATTTTGATAGTCGGCCTTCAGCGCATTCGCTTTCATATGGTAACTCATTATTTGCAGGGTCAATTCGAGATAAGGGCGCTTGTACTTGTAATTATGTATTAGAATCATGCGATTGTTACGTACTTAAAGTTAATAAGAAAAAATTTGTGCTAAAAGATTCATGCTCTCAATTGCTCTTTATTTCTCCTATGCCAACGCTTATGGCTTTGTTTGGCAGGGGAGAAATTTTTCACTCGCGGACTCGCTTGTATGCCCAGCCTGGAGAATTGAAAACGGGCATAGCAGCTTTAGGCCTGACCGTTGTAGAAAATCCTTCATATCTTTACAGTATTGGTGACAAGTTTGAACAAGAATTGCTTTTTCAAACGTATTTTGCTGAGCATGCTTGTTTTATAAAATCAGCAGGTGATCCGGCTGCTTATTTAACAGCTGCTCGTCAAGCTGCAGAAAAAGCGAAGAAAGCTATAGAGCCTGCGTCGCCACTAAAGCGAGCTCGATGTTCTGCAGATTTTGAATAAGTAATATCTTGCTCGATTTTCCCCGCAGATTATTTATCTTTTGATAAAGTATTGTTTTTGATATACGTCTTTACTTAAAGAAGATGGTCTTCTACTGCAGTACTATATTGCGCAATAGAATTTCGGGGAGCTACGATGAACATGCAATGTCATGAATGCAAACGAAATTTGGAATGGTAACGCGAGGGGGGCCTGATAATTGGCTGGCTGGTTTGGCGAATAGTTTTAATATTTCATGTCCACAATGTGAGAAAGTTGGCAAGTGGGGTCCTTTCCCTGAAGAAAACACTACAAAGGTGGTAGAAAAACAATCAGCATTGTAGCAGAGTAAATAATGTAAGGGGTGGAATGAGTTTAAGATATATTTTGTGCGCTATGTTAATGTGTGCAAATGTTGCTCTCATAGGTAGCGTCAATACTGCAATAATGCCAGAGCGTATTTCTGCTCTTATGTCTTTTATAACAGAACAATACGAGTCTATCCGAAGTTATGAGCAGCGCTATGGTAGTAAAAATGAACCCTTAATTTCATGTTTGCAATGTTCAGCGAAGCACATTTCTTTAGGTGAAGTAATTGGTGCAATTACAGGAAAAGCCCTCAATGACGTTCTTACGCAAGTTGATACATACAATTTCTTAAGTGGTTTGCTTCAACAAACGTCTGTTTTTTTAAAGCAAGGCTCTGCTGAGCAAATTAAACAATTTATGTCTGAAACGTTGCCGTTGCTTTCGTATAAATGTCCCCTTTGTGGCGCAATTAATTGGGGTTTTTTAACATAATATTTAACATTTATAATGCATCCAAGCCCTTTTCTCTTGTGCGGCTACATCGTGAGAGTCATGCTTCTGACCATATCACGTGCTTCATCAATCAAACTACCGGCAAAGCCTTCATTGCGCAAGATATCCAGGGCAATATGCTGGTTTGATGGCCCTTCTTCAAGTATGCGGGGGTAAGTAAAGCTACCATCATCACGTTGTATTGCTCTGACGTTATAATTTTTAAAGGTTGTGGTATCAAACTCTAGATTGGTCATGTTGGCAAAGTGGGTGGCAACGAGGCACAGGCAGTTATTAAAATTGCTTAACCGCTTAGCAATGATATACGCAGCTGCTGCGCCTTCTACAGGTGATGTGCCACTGCACATCTCATCAAAAACAAACAACCCAAATTCTCCTGGCTTAGCCGTGCTTATGGTATCTACAAGTTCTTGCGCACGTTTAAATTCGGCACGAAACAGGGAATTGCCAGCGCCAATATCGTCATTAATATTCAGGTATGTTTTGATGTAGGCAAATGGCGTCATGGCAAATGATTTAGCAGGGCATATGCCAACCGTTTGTCCACACAGTGCAGCTAGGGCAACTGCTTTCATGGTGGTTGACTTGCCGCCTTCATTGGGGCCAGTAATTACGGCATGTGGGCGATTACCGTCGGTACCAAGCGTCAGGCTGCTGGTGATCGCATTGCCCTTGATCAGTGGGTGCCAAAAATTATCAGCAACGATGTAGGGGGTATCGTTTTTAACAAAAGCTGGAACGCACCAACGATCTGGCTGATCTACGATATTCTTAGCGCATGCCGTCATGGTGTCGATGTAGCCGAGTTTTGTTATGGCTGCTTGAATGATGGGCTTGTAGTTGAAAAAATGTTTTAAAAACGCGAGTACCATTCCCATGTTACGCAAGCTTACGGCAGCGTCTTCAGTGTCAAAACAAGCTTGTTGTGCCAGCTGGAAAAACTGCTGCATGGCGATACTGCTATGTACCAGTTTGAAGGTTTTGCAGGTCGGGTCATTCAGTAGGCTATGCTTGTCTAGCGTGTTAATTAACTCATTAAGTGAGCGCATGGTGAGAGCCATTTGTTGGGTAAGTTTGCACATGGTGTTGAGGTAGGCCCTTATGCCACGGATTTGGTCAGTATACCCATCTACTGCGTAGTAACCACACATAGCACTTGCTGCAAGTGCTACAAGGCCTTGGATTGTTGGCTGGTCAATCATGTGCAGAGTGCTCATAATAGCACCGGCATTCCCAAAGTAGCGGTTAGCTCCGTTTTCAAGAGGCTCAGGGGTGTTTGCTTGTGTAAGTTTATAGCAGCCATAAATGCCAAGGATGCAACAAGCAGCCATTTGCATAGCGCATTGGGTGTACATGCCTCCTAAAAAAGCAGTCCCTTTCAATTGTAAGACTGATTCGTTGGTATTTAGGAAGTCAAAATGTTTTTTATTGAAGTATACGGTACGGTGTATGCTGCTATCGAGATGATCAGTTTCATCCCAAAAATTAATTAGCACATGTTCGTGCTTTGCAAAGTCATGTAATGTCTGTTCTAGGGCTGTGCGCAATGGTGTGCTTGTAGCAATAGTGTTAATTAGTCTTTGTTGTTGTTCAAGTGCAGTGGGGTTTGTGGTTGGCTTGGTGAGCATAAGGCAAGTATTGGCAATACCGACTTGAGTGATTGTTGGAAACGCAGTTTTTGCGACGTAGTGCTCTTGATTTGTTTGCCCACAAAGAAGGGTTAAGTCGTGCCATACTTGCTCATTTTCTTTGTTTGCTAGCCCTGCTGTGCCATGCGCGGCCTCTATGGATTTAAAGACGTTAAAGGCAAGCTCGCGTTTTCTACGAGCTACTGGATTGGTTATCTCTTTGTACAAATTAATAGCATACTCTTCTAGTGACCATGATGACCTACCGTTGTTTTGATGAGGCAGGCTATCAAGATTTTTTTGGCAGACCAGTGCTGCATGTGTTTTATTCCAGGGATGCTCTGCAGAAAAGTCTATTGCTTGTGCGGTGATGGTGAATGCGAGGAGGCACAGAAGTGCTTGTTTGATCGTCATAGTCGCCTTTAGAGCTAGGGTAAGATTTTAATGCAGCAAGAGTAGCACAAATCAGGACTTACGGCAAAATAGAAAAAGTTTAGGTTTTAATTGACAAAAAGCCGCTCACAGGCGTTCCTTAAAAAAGATGATCAACACGTATAAAAAAGATGGGCTATCGAAAAAGTCTTTAGAGATTGCCAAGCTCGCAGTGCATCAAAGCAAGCGGCTCACATATTTGCCGTTTTTGTTGCTTTCACATTTCTCGAAATACAAAAAAATAATCGTCATGCCAAGAATCCAGAGCAAATTTTGCATGAAATCAGGGGTGGTCGGACAGGGCAATTAATTGATCAGTTGGAAACTTTTTGCGGGTCAGCGTAAGTCCTGTTTTGGTGCATGGCGGGTTAGGGCCAGCGGAGTATTTTTGTGAGGCGAAATTAGTTAGCTGGAAGGATTGCGGCCAGATTGCCGGTGAAGCATTATGCTTTTTTTTGACAAACACGGCTGTATTGGTAGGTTTGGTAGTCGCTTACACCAGGCAACATTTGTAATAGACTTAATTAAAAGGAACTCTATGTCATCAACAATAACCCTTATTCCGCTCATAGCAGCATTAATGTCTGCTAATCAAACAATACATTATCCATCGACTGGATCGATCAATTTTTCCCCATCGAATGATACACAACGAGCGCTTTGTGAGGCGTATCGACTTGATCCATTCATGCTTCAAAGGTTTAGCCCAGCTGAATACGCTACTTGTGTTTCTCTAGACATAGAAGAGGTAAATAAATTTTTAGGAACCAAAGGGTTTAATGCGCGTCTCTCTGGTGGTTCTGAGAGAGCTTTATATGTTGCTGCTATGCTGAACATTAGATTTGAGTGGCCAATGATAGGTGATCTAGGGTTTTTATCTGTAGATGGTGTTGACTATCCAAGTGTTCGGTTTGAAACCCGACATGGGCATGAATTTAGCGTCTATCATCTTCGTGATTGTGCTGAAATTAGCGAAGTGCTAGCCGTAACTGCTACTAATGGGGATGAAATATTTATGGCTATGCAAGAAGGAGATACGGTTCTTCAGCGATTTGATTTACTCGAAGCCATTTCGCGGTGGAAGAGAGATGAGCGTCGTTCTTTACGCTACAACACTGTTATCTTTCCCATGATTGATATAGATCATGAAGTTGATACTACCTGGCTGAGTGGATTACAAGTTATAAACGATGCTTCTGTGTTATGCGAAATCGGGCAAGCAGTCCAGCAAACGAAATTTCAAATGAATCATAAAGGCGCAGCTGTAGAAAGTGCTGCAGCGATGGAAGTACTCGATGGAGATGGCTCTGGAAAGAAAGAGTATCGTGCGTTTACTATCAATCGCCCCTTTTATCTATGGATCATGCGCAAGGATGTAACTACACCAATTTTTGCGGGGTATATTGATCACTCTAATTGGAAGGCCCCAGTGGATACTGAGGATGTAATTGATCGATCAGTATCGAGCTGTTGTTGCATTCAGTAGCGTATTAATCAGTTCCATGTAGCCATGTCAGGACGCTAGCTAGGCCAGCGCAAAATACGCATCCCCAGCTTACGTCCATAGCAACGATACTTATGGGCCAGTACTTGAAAATAGCATAATTGGTAAACTCATACGTGCTATAGACGACAAAGCCATAAAGCGCTCCTAATGAGCTTGCATATTTTAGATTAGAGCGATTAGTTTGCGGAAGAACAAATACGACGATACCAATTACAAGAGCTAACCATGCAAGAATTGCTGCCATCCATTGATGGGGTTCCATGTGCTCAGGACTGAGCATAATATTTGAAAGAGTAGCCAAGTAGAACGGTTTTGAAACTAGATTAATCCATATACCGTCAATGATCATCGTAAGCACAAGGCCCGTAAATACTTTGTTTGAAAAATCTTGCAAAGACATTTTTTGCATCAGCATTCCTTTCTTACAAAAAAGGGGACGGCGTATGCGCCGTCCCCTTTTGATCTTTAAACAAGCTCAGGAAAAAAGAGCTTGAGTTCAGTTTGCGCTGTTTCAGGCGCGTCGGATCCGTGGGTTGCGTTTGATCCAACATTAGTGCCAAACAATGCACGCATGGTGTTTGGAGCAGCTTTTGCTGGGTCAGTTGCGCCCATGAGATCACGCCAAGCGGCGATAGCATTTTCTTTACGAAGTGCTAACAATACGCATGGGCCTGAGGTCATGAAAGACACTAATTCGCCAAAAAATGGACGAGCATTATGAACAGCATAGAACTCTTCAGCTTTTGCTTGCGTCATATGAACTTTTTTCAAGCCGACTACTTCAAAGCCTTCTTTTTCTATGAGATCGATAATCTTGCCAGTATGTTTAGCTAAAGTAGCATCAGGCTTGATAATCGCAAATGTTGTTTGCATCATTATTCGCCCTTACTGTTTTTCATGTGTTCTTCAAGTGCTTGTTGCAAAGAACCTTTGCTCATAGGAGCCTCTTTTTGAGCAGCCATTTGCTCTCTAGGTTCTCTGTGTTCTCTTGGTGCACGTTGTTGTTGTTCACCGCGCGGCTCACGTGCTTCACGTGGAGCGCGTGGTTTGCTTTCAGCGCGAGGAGCGTGCTCAGCTGTTTCACGTTGTGTTTTCAAGCTCAAGCCAAGTTTGCGATCTTCTGGGCTTACCTTGATAACACGCAGTTTAACTGCTTGGCCAATAGAAAGCATGTCTTCTATTTTTTCAACATCGTTGTTTTCTGAAAGCTCTGAAATGTGTACCAGGCCTTCAATGCCACTTGCTAGTTTCACGAATGCGCCAAAATTGGTGATCTTTGAAACGGTACCCTCAACCATGTCGCCAACTTTGTATTCAGTTGCAACACTGGTCCATGGATCTTTTTCAAGCTGTTTGATACCAAGAGAGATCTTACGGTTTTCAGGATCAAGGGAAAGGATGATAGCATCAACCAGATCAGCTTTTTTATAGCGATCCCCTGGATGGCTAACATGTTCTGTCCATGAGATATCTGAAATGTGTACAAGGCCATCAACACCTTCGATAAGCTGAACAAAGATACCAAAATCAGTGATATTGGTAATTTTGCCTTTGATTTTATCGCCGATCTTGAAGCGTTCTGCAACAGCTTTCCATGGATCTTCTTTGAGCTGTTTAACACTCAATGACATGCGACGATTTTCTTTATCAAGCGCTACAACAAATGCTTCGATTTCGTCGCCTACATTGTAGTGTTTGCCAAGGTTGGTAATACGCTCTGTCCATGAAATTTCAGAAATATGCACCAAGCCTTCAACACCTTTTTCAACTTCTACGAATAGACCGTAATCGGTGATGCTTGAAATGCGGCCTTTAATTTTGGCGCCAATAGCATACTTAGTATCAGCATGTTCCCAAGGGTTTGGAGCAAGTTGCTTCATGCCAAGAGAGATCTTTTCATTCTTTTTATCAAATGAAATGACTTTGACGGTAATGGTGTCACCAATGCGAACTAATTCGCTTGGGTGAGCAATGCGGCCCCATGACATATCAGTGATGTGCAAGAGTCCATCAATCCCGCCAACATCGACAAATACGCCGTAGCTGGTAATGTTTTTGACGATACCTTGTAGTACTTGCTCGTCAGTAATGTGCTCAAGAGCTTTCTTCTTATCTTCAGCACGTTGTTCTTCAAGGTATTTACGGCGAGAAATAATAACGTTGCCGCGTTTTTTGTTTACCTTGAGAATTTTACACGTAACTTCTTGATCAACAAATTGATCGAAATTGGTTACGCGTTGTGTGTCAACTTGTGATCCTGGCAAGAATGCAGGGATACCAATATCAACACTGAGCCCACCTTTAACTTTGTGGGTAATCATACCCTTAACTGGTTCATCAGCAGCAGCTAGCTCAGCAATACGTTCCCACGCTTTGATAGCTTTAGCTTTTTGGTATGAAAGAACTACGGTACCATTTTCGTCTTCAAGACGATCAAGCATAACGTCAAGTGCTTCATTGAGATGAATCTTCTTGAGTTCGTGCTCGGTGAATTCGTAGTTTGGGATAAGGCCATCAGATTTATAGTCGATGCTGATTAATACACCGCTGTTATCTTTAGCAATGACTTTACCGCTAACAACTTTGCCAACTTGAAACTTTGCAGAAAAGTCTTCATATAAAGAAGCAAGTTCGGCGCGTTGTGCATCGCTTACTTGCAAATCTTCATCAAGAAAGCTTGATGCAAGTAGCGCTTTGTTATTGTGTTTTAACATGTAAACCAACGTGGTTATTAAGGTTAGACGATAGAATAATACATTCCCAGCAGGCTAGCAGAAAAATAAAGGGCTAGCAAACCTCCGTGGTGATATAGTAGTTTTTATGCATTTTTTAAGATGAGGAAGTCGGGATTGCCCCTGTTATGGTAAAGTTATACGGTGACAGGGATGGCTTTTGAATACCTTTTTTTGGTTGTTTTGCTCTCGTAATATGCTCAATGCTAAAAGTACTATTTGGCAGCCCTAGGGAAAGAGATTCTAAAAACTTGCTAATTTCATCCGGGTCGGTTGTTTTGCCTTCAAGCTTTATTGGTAGTGATTTGGCGGGGCTATGAAGAAGTGCTTCTGCTATTTGTTTACTTGACTGTTTGTTAGCTTCTCCTGATTGGCCAAGGCGAATAGTGGTAAGCCACGTATTGGGGGGGATGTGTTTGGCAATCGTTTGACAAGCTTGGGCAATGATTTCCTGCTCGGTTGTTAAGCCTTGAATGGTTTTTATGCGGTCGGTTAAAAGTTTGTTTTGCTTTTCCAGCTCTTTTGCTTGTTGAACACGTGGCTTGAGGTTGTTTAGATAATTATTGAGACGCTTTTCTTGTTGCTGGATGGTCTTTAAGGTATGGCATTGATAAAAACCGTAACTGATGGCGCTGCATAGGGGAAGGAGGATAAGTAAAAAACCATGGCATAACCGTTTGTGCCAATTTCTACTGTTAGGGCTGGTAATGTAATTGATGAGATTGGTATCTGCTGTTGAGGTAAGCGGTACCGTGGTGTTGGAAGTTAGTGTCATAGTTAAGGGGGTATTATTATAGAGGCCGACAACAGGTCCGCTCATTTTGCTTAGTACTAACAAATGCTGTAGAACATGTTGTGGTGTGTTAGCAGGGGGCTGCAGCATAGAAGAAAAGCAAAGCAATGGAAGATTAGGTTGGCTGTGCAGAGAGAGAAAGGCTTGCACCAGTTTTATCAATTTGGTTGGGTTGGCAATACTCATATTCGTAATCTCATTATCGGTACAAGGGGTGTGTTCTATAGCATGTATAATGAAGGATTGTTTTTGCATGTTGGCAAGAGCACAAAAAATGCCTGTCGGAGAGAGTTGGATTATGAGGTGATAAGGCGATGTGTAAAAGAGGGCTTTTAAAGCACTAAGGGTGGTGGTCATGGTATCTCACAGGCTAAATGTTTGCAGCTTATTAACTATAGAGGCAGTTTTGTCTTTAAGCATAGTTGCCGTTAAAAGACCAGCTTTTGCGCCCTGGTGGGAAAGTACCGATGCGCTATTGGCAATCCCTCTCGTTAATGCCTCTTCTATAGATAAGCCATTTATAATGCTGCCAACAAAGCATGATCCAAATGCGTCTCCTGCCCCCACTGTGTTAATAACCGGTATGCGAATGCTAGGGTGAAAATACATCATGTTTTGGCTGCCAACATAGACGCCGTTTGCTCCATTAGTTACGACTACAATCCGTGGTCCCATGGTAAGCGTGGTGTTAAAGAAATTAGTTATGCTAAAAAAGTCTCCTTGGCATGCAATTGATTGGTTGAGGAGGTATGGGGTATCGTCAGCTTGATTAAGAATGCAAGGATTCTGGCTCTTTGTATTGAGGAAGGCTGTTTTGAAATGATTATCATGCCGACTGAGGGTAGACATTAAGATTCGCGCTTCACTGCTATTTACAATAAGAATGTCCATATTCTTTAGCGACTCTTTTAGTGTCTTAGTGTTGCTGGCAAGTTGGCTTTTGCCCGGGTTTATAGCAATCGGTATACGGTGTTTTTTTGCAAGAGTTGTCAGCTCTGGTAGCATGTCTGCAGCGTTACCGCTCAATGAGGTTATATATATATAAGAAGCATTGTGCACTGCTTCTTCGTTAATATCAGTAAATGTAAGGTGTGTATTGGCACCGCGATAAGTAAAAATGGTCCGATCACTGTGGCGTGATGTTACTATATAAGAAGTACCGGTTGCTGTTGTTGTTATCTGTTTTACATACTGGGTATCGACTCCTTCGCGTTGAAGATCTTGGATGATGTAATTGCCAGCTTCATCGCTACCGACAATACAAATGCATGCAGTGTTAAAACCTTGGCGTTTGAATGACACTGCTACGTTAGTAGCTCCGCCTCCCGTTAATAATTCAATACCATCAACTTCTATTTTTTCACCAGCTTCAAATAGCAGGTATGATTGTGTTCCGTGTTGTTGCGATATGGTCATAATATCGGCACCGTCATAGTGCAAGAGAACATCTTGAGTGGCGCCGCCGATAGTTAATACATTCATATAGAGCTCCTGGTTTGATTTTTTATCCCCCCTATATTATCCAGGTTGGCACAAATAGGGCAACAAAAGTGATTTATTTTTACAACTTGAATGGCCGCAAAACTCGCATGGTTACGTGCTTTTGCGACAAATAGGCTAAAATTTTTTAAAAAAAAGATAAAAAAACACTTTACTTTAAAAGTGGTTACTCTATAATTCTCTTCACTGACATGAACAAAACGGTTTTAGTTCGCAGCGATGCGATTTTTGAAGAAACAATAATCAAAAATAACTAACTAAAAAAAAGTTAAAAAAACCGCTTGCAAACGCATAAAAAACAACGTATAATTCTTTTCGTTGATTCGAAAGCGAAATGCACGACGAAGCCGCTAAAGCGGCGGAGATGTCAAAAAGTTTTTATCTTTGAAATTCACGGTTATAACGTAAGTGAAAAAGGTAATTAAAAATTACCTGAGGGTGAGGATACCTAAATCAATTTTGATATTGAGAGTTTGATCCTGGCTCAGAATGAACGCTGG